>JAFSHJ010000135.1 GCA_017440425.1 Oscillospiraceae bacterium
GGAGCCCATTGCGGATTTACCCTCCACGATGTAAACCTCTCTGCGGGAGACATCCTTGGTGCGGCAGTCTACAAAGTTTTCCACTCTGTTGGACATATCAATGGTGCCGACCAGCTTCTTTTTAATATCCAGACGGGTCTTTTCGGCGTTTTCACGGCTGCGCTTGTTCACAAGTACCTGCTCGCATATTCTTGCAGCCTCGTCGGGATTTTCTATGAAGTAAACCTCAAGATTCTGCTTGAGGAAGTCGGTCATCGCCTCGGCAATAAACTTGTTGTTTATGGATTTTTTGGTCTGGTTCTCGTAGGAGGTCTCGGTGGAGGCGGAGGAGGAGACCAGAATCAGGCAATCCTCAATATCCTGGAAGGAGGGTTTGCTCTCTCCCTTGAGATATTTGCCTGCCTGCTTGATGCGTGCATCTATTGCAGAGACAAATGCGCTCTTAACGGCACGTTCGGGGGAGCCGCCGTGCTCCAGATGGCTGGAGTTGTGGTAATATTCAAGCATCTGGTTGGTGTTGGAGAAACAGAATGCAACCGAGAGCTTGACATCGTATTCGGGGCGGTCCTCGCGGTCGCGTCCGCGGCGCTCACCCTCAAAAAACTGAACGTTGGTGATAGCTTTTTCGCCTGCTGTTTCGGCAACATATCCCGCAATGCCTTCGGGATAGAGGAAGGTCTCCTCCTCGAAGGTTTTGCCGTTCTGAATGCGCAGGGTGAGGGTTATTCCCGCATTCACCACCGCCTGACGCTTGAGTGTCTCACGGTAATATTCAACGGGGATGCTGATATCGGTGAAAACATCAAGGTCGGGCTTCCAACGGATGCGTGAGCCGCTCTTTTTCTTGGGAGCAGGCTCTTTTTTCAGTCCGCCGATGTTCTGTCCCTTTTCAAAATGCAGGTTGTATCGGTTGCCGCCGGTAAAGATCTCTGCGTCCATATATTCGGAGGCATACTGTGTGGCGCACAGACCAAGTCCGTTGAGACCGAGGGAATATTTATAGGATGCATCCTCTTTTTTGTATTTGCCGCCTGCATAGAGCTCGCAGAAGACCAGCTCCCAGTTGTAGCGGTCCTCACGGGCGTTGTAATCCACGGGAATACCGCGTCCGAAGTCCTCGACCTCCACCGAGCCATCCTCAAAGCAGGTGATGATGACCTTGTCGCCGTAGCCCTCACGGGCCTCGTCTATTGAGTTGGAGAGAATTTCGAACACAGCGTGTTCGCAGCCTTCAAGACCGTCGGAGCCGAATATAACGGCAGGTCTGAGTCGTACTCTGTCCGCGCCCTTTAAGGCGACGATATCTTCGTTGGTGTAACTTGCTTTCTTTGCCACGAAACAAACTCCTTATTTTATGGTGATGCCGCCGAATGCGGTGAAGCAGTTGATGCGAAGGGTGTGCTGGGCATCGCTGCGGCGAAGTCCCTTGTCGGAGAATTTGCCGAAGATGGGAAGTCCTGTCAGCTCCACCTTTACGTTTTCGGGTGCGAATATCTCAATGCCACCAAAAATTGCGTTGGCTTCAAGAGTGGTGTTCTGGTTGATGGCTGCGGAGTGGAGGTCCAGCGAGATGCCGCCGAAAACAGCTGTTGCCTCGCCGCCGATGAAGTTGGGGCTTACATTTTTAACTCTGCTGCTGCCGAAAACCGCAAGATATTGGGGGCAGGAGCTGGAATCGCCGGAGAGGTGCTTGTTGCGCACAAGGGAATCGAAGCTTTTGAGCTTGCGGCGCAGCGCACGTCCGAAGATGATGTAGAGACCGAAGATGATGGCAACAACGGGGAGGAAGATTGCCCAAAAGCCTGCGGTGAGCAGCTGCTGTGCATTGAGCAGCAGCAAAACACCGGCTGCAAAAACAAGCAGGCAGAAAAGGTTTATCTTCCATTTGATCATAATGTAAAGGGCGGGCAGAATGAGGAAAAGGGTCCACCAGCCGTCAAAAAAGATCTCAAAATTCCAATTCCAAAGGGCATTGCCGAGATAGCCGACACCGATCCCGATGATGATGAGACCGATGAAAATTCTGCTGAGGGTGATGCGGGTGCTGTTCATTTGAAGTCCCCCTTAAAAAGAGTATA
>JAFSHJ010000136.1 GCA_017440425.1 Oscillospiraceae bacterium
CGCCTACGGCGGGTGAGAGGGGCGGGGAAGCCCCCGCAGGCATGTCCGCGGACGAAACTGACGCTTGCGCTTACAGTTTCTTAAATTTCAAAAGCGGCAGGTGCATTCCCGCGGCGACAACGCATTCGGCAGCGGTAAATAAAGCCTCTCCCCATGGGAGAGGTGTCAGCTTGCTGACGGGGAAGCCCCCGCGGGCATAACCGCGCCGGGCCACGCCCGGGGGAATATCCGCGGTAAAAATCGACGCTTACGCTTACGATTTTTTTA
The DNA here is from genome assembly GCA_017440425.1 of Oscillospiraceae bacterium. Taxonomy (GTDB): domain Bacteria; phylum Bacillota; class Clostridia; order Oscillospirales; family Ruminococcaceae; genus SIG526. The sequence continues at coordinate 268 of JAFSHJ010000136.1, forward strand.
TGCAACTATAATTCAAGTGCATTCCCGCGGAGGTGTCCGCATTCTGTTTACCCTCTCACCCGACAGGTCGGGAGCTCTCCCAAAGGGAGAGGTGTCAGCTTGCTGGCGGGGAGAGGTAAAGTGCAGGGGAACAGCATCAGCCGCCTATTTTACCAGCAGCGTTATCAGCGATCCAACGGCGGCAGAGAGCAGACAGTAAACCGCAGTAATGGGTTTGCAGCGGAGCTTTCGTGCGGCAGGAATGCGGAATTCATCGTTGAGACATTGATTTGCGGCAGAGGAAAGGGACCTGCCGGACTCCTCGGCATAGCTGTCGCGCACAAAAAAGATGGCACGTTCAAAGCGGTCGCTGTCAAGGGCACGCACCTCGACGATCTTTTTGTTTATGCCTTTCACCAAATGGAAGCACCTCCGTAAAAATATTTTTCTGTTTTTTGAATTAGAATTATATAAACGATTATTGACAGATAAAAACGAAAAAATTCGCACCCAAAACAAAGGTTAAAAAACGCTTTATTTGGGCGAAAAATATTACAAAATGTAAAGTTAAAACTAAAAATTGCGGTTGAAAACTCTGTTGAAAACGTGGAAAACAATTCAGAAAAGGCTATTGTGAAGCGGTATTTCGGATTTTGAAAAAAAGTTGGGGAAAAGTCGTTGAAAATGTGGAATAACTCGGAGTATAGAAAAATAGGACAAAAATTTGAAAAACAACAAAAAAACAAAATGTTTGAAAATATTAAGTCGCATAAACAGTTAAACGGTTGACAATCTGATAAAGGAGTATTACAATATATATTGGCTGTAAACGAAAAAGCGAAAGAGAACGGAGTGAGTTGCGGAAGATGTTTAAATACTTGAAAAAGTACATAATTCTCGGCGTGATAGCCGCAGTGTTTATGGTTGGAGAGGTCTCGATGGACCTTTTGCAGCCTGCGCTGATGCGTACAATCGTGGACGAGGGTGTACTTGGTCTCTCCAACAACGGGATCGGAAACATTGAACTGATCATATCCACCGGCATAAGAATGATAGGCACGGTTGCCCTTGGCGGAATTTGCGGCGTGCTTTGCGGCGTGTTCACCAACCTGTGCAGCCACAACTTTGCAAATGCCGTGCGTAAAGATACCTTTAAAAAGATACTGTCCCTCTCTTTTCAGCAGACGGGCAAGTTTACCACCGGCTCATTGATAACCCGAGTCACCAACGACGTAACACAGCTGCAGCATCTGGTTGGAATGTGCGTCCGCGGATTTGTCAGAAGTTTGGTAATGTTTGCGGGAGGCATCTTCTGCATGCTGTCCCTCAACAGAAGCTTCGGCACCGTTGCGGTCATTGCTTTCCCCGTTCTTGTCCTCAGCGTGCTTCTTATAATAAGAAAGGTGAGCCCCAAATTTGCAATTTTGCAGAGCAAGCTGGATAAGCTGAACAACGTTTTGCAGGAAAACATTACGGGTATGCGAGTTGTAAAGGCGTTTGTCCGTGAAGATCACGAGAGAAAGCGCTTTGGAGATGCCAACGCAGACCTGGTTGGAACACAGCTCAACATTTTGACTCTTTTCTCCTTCATGGGTCCCATAATGAACATCGTGCTCAACCTGGCTGTTGTCGCCGTCATCTACATCGGCGGAATAGAGGTGCAGTCGGGCATTGCAACCCCCGGTGACGTAATGGCAGCCATCACCTATCTCTCTCAGGTGCTTGGCAGCGCAATGATGATCGCAATGATGTTCCAGATGGTATCCCGCGGATTGGCATCCTACCGCAGAATCAAGGAAGTTCTCTCCTGCGAGCCTGCCGTTGCGGAAGGCAAGGGAGTTGCCGAACAAAATCAGCAGAAGAAGGGACGCATCGAGTTCAAAAACGTCTCCTTCTCCTATCCCGAGAGCAGCGGCGAATGCGTGCTTAAAGATATTGACCTGACCATTAAAGCAGGGGAGACGGTGGGCTTCCTCGGTGCGACGGGCAGCGGTAAATCCACCTTGGTTAACCTCGTGCCCCGCTTTTACGATGTCACCGAGGGCGAACTGCTGGTCGACGGCGTAAACGTAAAGGACTATAAGAAGAAAGATTTGAGAAACAAGGTTGCCATTGCCCTGCAGAAGAGCGAGCTTTTCAGCACAAGCATAAAGGAGAACATCCTTTGGGGCAAGCCTGACGCCACCGACGAAGAGGTGGATAAGGCAGCCAAAGCGGCTCAGGCAATGGAATTCATCTCCACGCAGCCCGAGGGCATGGATTCTATGGTTGCAGAGAAGGGCATGAGCCTCTCCGGCGGACAGAAGCAGCGACTCTCCATAAGCCGCGCCATAATAAAGGATGCGGATATACTCATATTCGATGACGCAACGAGTGCGCTGGACCTCAAGACCGAGGCAAACCTCTACAAAGCGCTGCGTGAGGATTACGAAGATGTGACAAAGCTGATAATTGCCCAGCGAATCGCATCCGTAAAGGGCGCAGACCGCATTGTTGTTCTGGATAACGGCGGTATCTCTGCCGTGGGCTCTCACGAAGAGCTTATGGAAACCAGCGATATCTACCGTGATATCTATATGTCCCAGCTGAAGGGAGGCGCTGAAAATGAGTGATAAAAGAGAAGAGATGAGAAAAGATCAGCCTCCTATGCGACCCGGACCCGGCGGTCCCGGCAGAGGACCCGGCAGAGGCGGTCCCGGCGGAAGGTTTGCAATGCCCGTTGAAAAGCCGAAGAACGCAGGCGCCACACTCAAACGCCTGGTCAAATATTTCAAAAAAGAACTCAACATGGTAATTGCCCTTGTTTTGGTGGTTGTAATGGTGGTTTGTCTCTCCATTGTGGCTCCCAAGCTGCAGAGTGAGGCCATCGACAGCATCACAATCGGTGAATTCGGTCGTCTGCCCTCCATCCTCGGCGTAATGCTGGGCGCTTACCTCATTTCCGCAGGCTTCACCTGGGGACAGACCATTCTCAGCGCAAGACTCAGTCAAAAGATAGTCCGGCACATGAGAGAAGAGCTGTTTGACAAGATCATGAAGCTCCCCATAAAATATCTGGACAGACATCCCCACGGCGACGTAATGAGCCGTATGACCAACGATATCGAGAACATCTCCAACACGGTGTCCCAGTCTTTGGGTTCGCTGGTCAGCGGTCTGCTCACCATCATCGGAACGGTCACCATGATGGTATCTCTCTGCTGGCAGCTGGCACTCATCTCCTGCATCACCGTGGTGCTCACCGTTGTCACCACAAAGATACTCTCCAAAAAGATGCGTATCTTCTATCGCCGTCAGCAGCGCCTGCTGGGTACTCTCAACAGCACCGTTGAAGAGATGGTCACCGGATACAAGACGGTGGTCGCCTACAACCATCAGGATATAGTATACGAAGATTTTGCAAGAACCTCCGAAGAATACAAAAAAGTGGGCATCAAGGCAGAGGTGCTGGGCGGCTCTATGGGCCCCATAATGAACCTGATAAACAACATCGGTTTCGTTATCATTGCCGCATTCGGCGGATATTTTGCCATCAACGGTATCATCTCCGTTGGTATCATCTCCGCATTCATCATCTACGCAAAGCAGTTCGGACGTCCCATCAACGAGATAGCGCAGCTTTACGGACAGATACAGACCGCCATTGCAGGTTCCGAGCGTGTGTTTGCCATCCTTGACGAGACAGAAGAGGACAAGGGCGGCAGCGGCAATATGGAAAACGCAGAGGGAATCATCTCCTTCAAAAACGTAAACTTCGGCTACACGCCCGAAAAGCAGGTGATTTTCGATTTCAACCTTGACATTAAAAACGGACAGAAGATAGCGCTGGTCGGTGCAACGGGCAGCGGCAAGACCACCATTGTTAACCTGCTGATGCGCTTCTATGACGTAGATAGCGGTGAGATACTCATTGACGGCGTGAACGTCAGGGATATCGACTGCGACGAGCTGCGCAGACACACCGCAATGGTTCTGCAGGATACGGTGCTCTTCTCCGACACCGTCAGAAACAACCTGAAATATTCCAACATCAATGCCTCCGACGAGGAGATGGTGGAAGCCGCCAAGCTGAGCAACTGCCACGGAATGATCACCAAGCTGAAAAACGGCTACGATACCCAGCTTGTTGAGGCGGGACAGAATCTCAGTCAGGGACAGCGCCAGCTGCTCACCATTGGACGTGCGTTCCTTGCAAATCCCACAATCCTCATTCTGGACGAGGCAACCTCCAGCGTTGACACCCGCACCGAGAAGAACATTCAGAATGCAATGGTCAACCTGATGAAGAACCGCACCAGCATAATTATTGCACACCGTCTCTCCACCATTCAGGATGCGGATGTGATAGTGGTTATGGATAAGGGCAGAATTGTTGAAACAGGCTGCCACGACGAGCTTATTGCCAAGAAGGGCCGCTACTACGAGCTCTATATGACACAGTTCGCCGGCAACGAAATATGATTAAAACCTCCCGCTTCGGCGGGAGGTTTTTTAAAATTCAAAATCGAAAAGTGCACTTACTGTGGAGGGAGGTGCTTATTAAGATATTAGCTTTAGAACGCCACACTCCGTGTGACGTTTTGTTTAGTATATTTATGTTGCGCCGAGCGCAAGGAGTTGGCCTGCTCGGCCAGAGCCAAAGGGACTCGTCCCTTTGGAATCCCGTTAACGCTCCGCGGATAAACAACAAGTGCCTTCTCCGCGGGAAAGTGCCAGAATTATAGTTGAATAAAAAAATCGTAAGCGCAAGCGTTGATTTCGTCCGCGGTCATGGGAGCGGAGGCTCTCCGCCCTTTGGAATCCCGTGATTTGGGCGCGATAATAAAAAAACGAGGCAGTCCAAAGACTGCCTCGTCGATAATTTTTAAGCAATAGCCGCTTTGTTGTTCTTTCTTCCGATAAACTGAACTGCAAC
>JAFSHJ010000137.1 GCA_017440425.1 Oscillospiraceae bacterium
ACGACGGTGCTGTTGATTCAGCACCCGAAGAAGAGATGCCCCCCGAAATGATGGAAGAGCTGGGAATTCCCATTGAAAAAACCGACTTCTTCGACCGTTACATCATAGCTTATGAGCACATCGCCTACGCCTTTAACAGCGGTATGGTGCGCGACGACGGTGCAACTCTCGGCGGCTGGATGGATCTCTACGCCTGCAACCTTAACTTCAACAACGAAGCACTCTCCGAGTTTGGTTTTGTGATTATTGATCCCGAAGACTTCTCCTCCTACTGTTCTACCGGCGATCCCAACTGGATGCTCCACCTCATTCCCGACGCAGATTGGGAAAACAACGAAATTCTCGGCTACACCGTTGAGATCATCGGCAGCGGATGCCCCTACGACATTGCAGGATACTATCACTCCAATTTCTAAAACATCAAGCCCTCCGAAACAAAATCGGAGGGCTTTTATTTATGTGTTTTTCCACTTTATCCATTGATTTTTTGCTTATTGAAATTTTTTGCACTATACATTATACTATAGTTATCCGCAATGCTTAAAAATTCTTTTCAAGAGGTTTTTGATATGACATCCAGAGAACGTGTCCGCAAAATGTTCCGCGGCGAGCTGAAGAACAGCTTCTGTATCAGCACCGGCGGTATGGCAAACGACAACATGAGCGCCTATGCCTATGCCAAGCTGCTCAAACACCTTGGCATGGAGGACAAACCCATCAAAGTCTACGACCTTTTTCAGATGATCCCCATTCTCGATATCGACGTTGTGAACCGCCTTGGCGGCGACTTCGTTCACGTTCAGCGCCCCCGTTACCGCTTTAATATGGATCAGAAAGAGTGGAAGCCCGGCTTCCTCAACGACGGCACTCCCTGCTATTATCCCGCCGAGTTCGAGACTATCCCCGACGACAAGCGCGGCAAATGGGTTGAGATGGACGGCGAGCGCTATGCATATATGCCCAAAAACGGTCTATATTTCGACATTATGAAGCACCCGTTGGAGGATGCACTTGACCCCGAAGAGCTGAAGCTCATCCATCCTGCGGTTTATATGAGCGAGGAAGACATCGACTACACCGTGAAAGAGATCGAATACCTCTATGAAAACACCGACAAGGCCATCGTTCTGCTGTTTGCGGGACAGCTTGTTGAGCAGGGACAGCGTGATTTCGGCTTTGAATCCTTCTACTGCAACCTTGCCGTTGAGCAGGAGCTGATGCACGCCTATTTCCGCATGATAACCGATGCATATATGCACAACCTGAGCAAAATTCTGGAGCGTGCAGGTGACAAGATAGACGTGGTGTGGTTCTGCGACGACATTGGCACCCAGGAGACCCTGCAGTTCTCCATTCCCATGTATAAAGAGATGATAAAGCCCTACACCACCGAGATGTGGGGATACATCCACCAAAACTACGAGCACATCCGTGTGCGTTACCACAGCTGCGGCGCCGTGTTCGATCTCATTCCCGAGTTCATGGATGCCGGTGCGGATATGCTCAACCCCGTGCAGATAAGCGCAAAGGGAATGGATCCGCAGCGGCTCAAGGATACCTACGGCGAGAAGCTGATATTCTGGGGCGGCGGCACCGATACACAGAGCCTTGATCCCCATCCCGACCTTGACGAAGTTCGTGCCAACGCACAGAATCTGCTGGAGATATTCTCCAAAAACGGAAACTATGTCTTCACCCAGATACACAACTTCCAGGCGGACACCGAACCCGAGACTATCCTTGCAATTTTCGACACCGCAAAAAGCTACCGCGAAAAGCTGGAAAGCGAACAGGAATGATCCCTATATAAAATTTTAAACCACGGCCCAAACCGAGCCGTGGTTTTTGTTTTGCAAAAATTTTTTCTATACCTTTATTATATACAGTAACCTGCAAAAATTGTTAGAGTGCTGTTATGCTCTTTCCGTTAGGCTGCATATACTTTGATGGCAGCAGTTTTTTCTGCAAGGACACATTTTCTCCGTTTTTGCCCTGAACTCCTCTTTTTCTGCCAAACAATATTCCTCATCGGGAATATACGCTATTATCTCCTCCACCTTGCAGTTTAATATTTTGCAGAAGTCATCTATCTTTGTGGTGCTTATCCCTCCGTTTTTTTTGATTCGGTCTATGGTTGCGCTGCTGATGTTGTGCTTGTTTATCAATGCATAGGTGGTTACACCCTTTTTCTTCAGCGTCTCCCAAAAAGGATTATAACATATCAACAGATTTCACTTCTTTTTTAAAATATTTTTTATAATATTAGGATAAAATATAATCATACTATTGACAATAGTCATAATTATGACTATAATTAAATACACGTTACTCTATCCTTTTTTTAATGCCGTTTTTTTTGTTATTGTTTCAAGTCGATAATCGCATTATTAAAGGGAATATTTAACAGCTCCCTAAACAGTTTGCGTTAATATTTACCGATGCAAACTGCAAAACATAAAATGGAGGTACAAACATGAAAAAGGCACTTAGTTTGATCCTTGCTCTGATTCTTGTTATGGCTCTCTTCGCCGGCTGCGCTCCCGCAGACGACGAATCCAGCAAGCCCGCAGAATCCAGCAAACCCGCTGAGTCTTCCAAGCCCGCTGAGAGCGAAGAAGACGACGGACTCGACGAGTATGGCCTCTATCCTGCAGGCACATACCCCATCTCCCCCGAAGTTATCGAGATCCACGGTGCACGTCCCCAGAACGGTCGTGTAGCATGGAACGACAACATGCAGAGACAGTGGATGACCGAAATGACCAACGTTGACGTTACTATGGACGAATATCCCGGTGACGTTTGGGTTGAGAAGCAGGGCGTTATGCTCGCCGGCGGCACATATCCCGAGTTCTTCTACATGGCTAACTGCGGCAAAGACACCCAGATCCTTTACGGTCTTGACGGTGGCTATCTCATCGACCTGAAGCCCTACATTGAAGCAGGCAACATGCCCAACTTCAAGGCTATTGCTGACGGCGACGAGCGTATCTACAAGGTATTCGGCCTTGAAGACGGCGCTTCCCTCTATGCTCTTCCCTGGCTCGCAAACGGCCTCCAGGAAGCTACCATCGGTATCAACGGCAAGTGGATTGAAAACGCCGGCAAAGAGATGCCCACAACTCTCGAAGAACTCGAAGAGCTCATGCAGATCTGGATTGATGAAGACATCAACCAGGACGGCGACCCCGCTAACGAAATCCCCATGGCTTCCACCTACAGCTTCTATTGGCTGAACATGTATGTAAACTTTGGTCTCACCAACGATGGTATCTGGGAAGCTGACTACGAAGGCAGCGGCATCGCTTCCTACGCAGCTCTCACTCAGAACTACAGAGACTATGTTATCTGGATGGCAAAGTGCTACCAGAACGAGTGGCTTGACAGACGTACTCCCGGCTGCGTAATCAACGACGAAGCTATCGCTGCTGATGCTACCGCAGGTCTCGTTGGTATCATGTATCAGGCTAACTATGGTAACGCAGGTGCTACCAAGGACGAATTCGTTGGCTTCATCCCCGTTCCCTACAACGGCCAGGATCCCGTATGGTTCAAGGCTGGCGTTGGTAACCACGGTGTTATGACTGTAACAGACGCTTGCGAAAACGTTGAGGCTCTCCTCCGTTACATCGACTTCTACTATGGTGAAGAGGGTGCTACCCAGTTCTCCTATGGTAAAGAAGGCTACTCCTACCTTATGAAGGATGACGGCACATGGGAAACCATCTTTGACGAAAGCCAGTATGAAAACTGGACTGAGTTCCAGAACACCTTCTCCATCCAGGGTAACTTCTACTTCCCGACAGCTTACTATCCCGCATGGGATGCTGCTGACGCTCGTCCCGCACAGGCTAACTCTGTAAAGGCTCGTCAGGCTCTCCTTCCCTATGCACGTGCTGCTATCCCCCCTGTAACTCTTACAACAGAGCAGTCCGAAGAGATCTCCGTTATCTCCACCGACCTTGCTAACTGGAAAGATACTCAGATCGTTGAGTTCGTAATCGGTGACAAGGATCCCACAGACGACGCTCAGTGGCAGGAATACATCGATGGTTACTATGCTCGTGGCGTAGAGACCTTCATCGAAGTTTACCAGGAAGCATTCGACGCTTACTACGGCAAATAATTTAAGTCTCCATTTTTTATACTGAGTCCCCAAACTGACAATTTATTGGATTTTTGTACTCGGATAATATTATTGGATAACTAAAGTCAACCGGCACTTAGATTGGGAGCTAAGTGCCGGTTGCATTTTGTTTTGTTATAAAATTATGCAGATAAGTCCCGAGCAGCCCTCGTTGATTATCTTTTCAATGGTCTCCTGCAGTTTCAGTCTTGCCTCCTGCGGCATTCTGTAGAGCTTGTTGTGGAGTCCCTCGTTAACCAGCTCGTGGAGAGATTTGCCGAAGATGTTGGAGCTCCATATCTTCTGGGGATCCTCCTCGAACTCCTTGAGCAGATACATCACCAGCTCCTCGGACTGGCGCTCGCTGCCCACAATGGGGCTCACCTCTGTGGTGATATCCGCCCGCATCAGGTGGATGGAGGGTGCGCTGGCGCGGAGCTTTACGCCGTATTTGCCGCCCTGCTTAACCATTTCCGGCTCTTCCAGCGTCAGCTCTTCCAAGCTTGGCATAACGATGCCGTAGCCGGTGGCGGCAACCTGTTCCAACGCGCCCTTCACCTTGTCGTATTCCCGACGGATGGATGCCATCTCCACCATAAGGCTCATCAGCTCTTCTTCGCCGCCGATATCCATGCCGGTGACCTCACCCAGCACGCGGTAGAACAATCCTCTTTGCACCTCTATGTTTATCTGTGCGCAGCCGCTGCCAAGGTCTATCCCCGCCGATGCGGCTGAGGTTATGTACTCGCAGGCTGCCAGCTGCGAAAACACCTCCGACACATCTCCGATGCGCTTCACATCCTTTGCCGCCTCCTTGACGGCATTGAACACGGCAGCTTTCAGCCAATGCTCCTTCTCCAGCGAAACTATCCACTTTGGCAGCTTTACGGCTATCTCCTTAACAGGAAATTCGAACAAAACGCTGCGCAGAATGATGCGGATATCCTTCTCTGTGAGATCAAGGCAGTTCACCGCTATCACCGGCACGCCGTATTTTTGCTCCAGCGTCTCCTTGAGCAGCTTTGCCGATTCCGATTCGGGATAGGTGCAGTTGAGCAGCATTACAAAGGGTTTGTTTATCTGCTTGAGCTCGCTCACCACCCGCTCTTCCGCTTCCTCATATTCCTCTCTCGGGATATCGGTGATGCTGTCGTCGGTGGTCACTACCAGCCCGATGGTGGAATGCTCTGTAATGACCTTGTGGGTGCCCATCTCCGCCGCCATATTAAACGGGACTGCCTCCTCCAGCCATGGAGTCATCACCATCCGCGGTGCCTCGTTTTCGTAATATCCCAGGGAGCTGGGCACTATGTAGCCCACGCAGTCTATCAGCCTGACGTTCATCTCTGCGGCATCTTCAAGGGTTATTCTCACCGCTTCCTCCGGGATAAACTTGGGTTCGGTGGTCATTATTGTCTTGCCTGCTGCGGATTGCGGCAATTCGTCGGTGGCACGCTCACGGCGGTAGCTGTTTTCTATGTTGGGCAGCACCAGCGTCTCCATAAACCGCTTGATGAAGGTGGATTTTCCCGTTCTGACGGGACCCACCACACCGATGTAGATATCCCCACCGGTACGTTTTGCTATATCGGCATAGAGTTTGTTTTCCATCTCTTTTCTCCTCTCCTTTTGGAGCTATCGTTAATCTTTTGCTGACAACGGTTTATGCCATGGGAATGAGCAGCATTGTGCGGCTGCCTATCACGCTGTTTTCCAATGCGTTTTCCTCCATGACCGCACTGACCTCTGCGGAATATCTTTTGGAGATGTTCCAGACGGTTTCTCCCTCGTCGGCATAATATATTATCAGCGCCGCAGAATTTGCGGCATTTCTTTTTTCCTCATCCACCTCAATGGATGCAAGGAGCTCTGTCCCGCCGCTCTTGTATATCACTCCGCTGACGCCTACCTCCACACGGATATCCGCTCTGCCGGCGCTGTCGATGCTGTAAGAACACTCGTTGACCGCAAAGTTCAGGTCGCACACCGCATTTCCCTCTGCCACACCCTTTTTCCACACAAAGGAGGAGCTTTTTTCCAAGCAACACGGCTGTCCGCTGCCGTCCAGCGCAATTATCCGCACCAGCGCCCTGCATTCCGCCTCTATCCCCTCATCCGTGTTCTTTATCTCCGCTGCTCTTATCTCGCACCACAAGTCCT
>JAFSHJ010000138.1 GCA_017440425.1 Oscillospiraceae bacterium
CAACGGTATGGGATTCGGCTCCTTCCCAAAGGAGACACCCATATCCACCCTCAGCGGCGGCGAGCGCACAAGGGTAGCGCTTTCCAAACTGCTGCTGGAGCAGCCGGACCTTTTGATACTGGACGAGCCCACCAACCATCTGGATTTCAAAACCCTTTTCTATCTTGAGGAGTTTTTGCTTGGCTACAAGGGCGCATTCCTTGTGGTCTCCCACGACAGATATTTTTTGGACAGAGTGGTGACCTCTGTCTGCGAGATAGAGTGGCACAAGCTCTGTCGCTACAAGGGCAACTATTCCAAATATGTGGTGCTCAAAGAGGAAAAGCTGGCACGCCAGCAAAAGGAATATAAGGCGCAGATGGAGAAAATTGCGGAGTTGGAGGACTACGTTGCACGCAATCTGGTGCGCGCAAGCACCTCCAACATGGCCAAAAGCCGCCGTGCCGCACTTGAGCGCATGGAGCCGATAGAGAAGCCGCTTCCTCCTCCCAAGCCGCCCCACTTCAACTTTGAATATGAGCGGGAGCCGGTGAAAGACGTGCTCCACGCAGAGAATATCTCCCTTGTTGCGGGAGAAGGTGCAACTGCGGTGGAACTGATGAAGTCTTTGAGCATCGATATGCTCAGGGGCGACAAAATAGCAATAATCGGCGCAAACGGAGTGGGTAAATCCACCCTTCTGCGTGAGCTGCGTGAACCCAAAAGGGAAAATGCAGGCAAAATAAAATGGGGACGCAACGTAAAGATCGGATTTTACGATCAGCACATCACGGGACTTGACCCCGAAAACACCGTGCTCAACGAGGTGTGGAACCGCTATCCCCGTCTGAAAGAGCTGGATATCCGTTCCGTTCTGGGACTTGTGAGAATAACCGGCGACAACGTGTTCAAAAAGGTGGGCGTCCTCAGCGGCGGCGAAAAGGCAAAGCTTGCCCTGGCCATCCTCATGATGGAGCACCCCAACGTGCTCATCTTCGACGAACCCACCAACCACCTGGATATCTCTGCCAAAGAGGCGATAGATGCGGCGCTCTGCCGTTTCACCGGCACGGTGCTCATGGTCTCCCACGACCGCTATCTGCTCAACCGTGTGCCCAACCGAATAATAGAGATGACGGGCAAGGAGCTGGAGATAACCGAGGGCGGCTACAATGCCTATGTGGACAGCCACATGAAGCAGGAAAAGATGAGCCCCGTAAACGTGCAGACCAAGGAGCGTTTTGAGATAGACCGCGGCGAAAAGGAAGAGACCAAACCCAAGAGCCTTGCGGATTTTGACACGGGACACAGAAGCCGCAAGCAGCGTGCGGAACAGCAAAAGCTGAAAAACGAGCTCAAAGCGGTGGAACAGGAGATCGAATACATCGAAAACACAATAAGCGATCTGGAGGAACAGCTTGCGCAGCCCACGGATGACTACAAGGAGACCATCCGTCTGTGCGATGAGCTGGAAAAATTCCGTCAGCAGCTGGGCGAGCTCTACGACCGCTGGCTGGAGCTGAACGGCGAAGATTGATAAAAACAAAACACCCTCATACTAACAAGTATGAGGGTAAGGTTTTTGGCAGCAAAAAAGGGAGTCTGCCGACTCCCTTTGAAGGATTCCCGATTACTGTTTGAGGGATTCAACAACAGCAGATGCCCATGTCTTGATGTTTGCAAGATCGTCTGCAGTGATGTTGCCGCTCTTGAAGAAGGAGCGCTTAACAACACAGTTAAAGTTGTTCTCAACAACCTTTACGCCGTTAGCGGTGAGCATGGCTTTGAGAGAATCAAGTGCAGGGGAATCATCCTTGGCAACTGTGAAGAAAGCTACGTTCTTTGTGCGGGAGGGGTTGAGGGTTTTGCAGAACTCAACAATGTTCTTAGCGGGAGCGGAGAAAGCTTCCATACCGATGAAGATAACCTTCTCTGTTTCAGGGGGGAATGCGGGGGGAATGTTGTCGCATTTGCACTGAAGCTCTGTGGATACGGCATAAGCAAGCTGCTGAGCCATGCCGTTTTTAGAAAAATAAAGAACCTGCATTTTCATGGTGAAAAAGACCTCCTAATACTGATACAACGGATACAATATCAATTTTCCCATATAAATATAAAGAATATATTAACAACCTGTAAACTTCATCATAGTAAAGCAAAAGAGTGGGCGTTTGAATACTTTTATTGAATATCAATAAAAACTTTTGGTTAAATTGTCGATAAGTTTAAGTGTAAACTTTTTGTTGGCAGAGAAAAATGCAGTCAACGGTGGTATTATGTCGAAAGAAAAAATGTTTAATTGTGAACAAAAAGACTATATTATTAACAGACTGAAGGCGCTGGGTGCAGCGGACGTGGGTTTTTGCCTTGCGGACCGGGTGGAAAGGATCCCCTGCAGGGCAGAGCAGCGCATCCCGGCAGGCGCAAAGGTGCTCATCGTTGCGGTGTTCGGCTATTATTCGGGGGAATATCCCGGACGCAACGTTGCAAAATATGCCATCCCCAACGATTACCACAAAATTATCGGAGATCTGCTGAAAGAGGCTGTTGCTGATTTTGAGGAGCACTTCCCCAACCGGCAATTTGCCGGCTTCTGCGATGTCTCACCCTTTAACGAGACGCAGGCGGCACAGCTTGCGGGTCTTGGAGTGGTGGGCAAAAACGGCTTGCTGATAAACAAAGAGACGGGACTTTATCATTTTATAGGTGAGATCGCCACAACGATGGAGCTTGAGCCGTCGGAACCGTCGGAGGGAGAGTGCCTCGGCTGCGGCAGATGCACGGCTGCCTGCCCAACGGGAGCTATCGGTGCTGCGGATAAGCAGGGCTGCCTCTCTGCGGTGACACAGCGCAAGGGCGAGCTGACGGCGGAGGAGCAGAAGCTGATGAGGAAAACGGGCACGGTGTGGGGCTGCGATATCTGCATCGACGTCTGCCCGATGAACGGCAAAAGGCTGACAGAGATAGCCGCCTTCAAAGAGGAGCTGCTGCCGGTTCTGGAGCAGGAAAACGTGAAGGATGCGCTTAAGAAAAAAGCCTGGGGCTACAGAGGGATATCGGTGATAAAAAGGAATCTTGCCGCTGTTTACGGCGAGGAGAAATAAAAATCTCCGCAGTTTTGTAGAATGTATAAGTTAACGGCAGCTATTATTGGATATAAGTGAAAAATTAATAAAGAACGAGAAAAATTTAAAAAAATTATAGCATTTTCGGTGAAAATATGTTATTATAATAATGTAGACAGCTTGCAAAGGCAAACAATCAGTCTGGCACAGCTGCAAATAAACTTACTGCGGAGTATACGGGCCGCAGAGAAATGGAGCGGTTATGAAGCTTGTATTGGCTATAGTTTCCAGCGATGACAGCAGTGCTGTATCGTCTGCACTCACAAAGGAGCGTTTTTCTGTAACTAAGCTTGCCACAACCGGTGGCTTCCTTATGGCAGGAAACACCACATTTTTGGTCGGTGTGGAAGACGAAGATGTTGACCGCGTTATAGATACTGTTGCAAAACACAGTAAAAAGCGTAAGCAGATTGTGCCCAGCGCAACCTACGGAGTTGGAATGTATGCTTCCTTCCCTGTTGAGGTCACCGTTGGCGGCGGCACAATTTTCGTTCTGGATGTAGACAGATTCGAAAAAGTATGATCATCTACGGCGTGGGGGGGGGGTGACC
>JAFSHJ010000139.1 GCA_017440425.1 Oscillospiraceae bacterium
CATCTTTGGGCGGAGCAAGTGCCGCAACAAAATTTCTGGATGTCACCCTCTATGGCATCCGCGACTGCTGGCTGCCCCTGCTGCTGACATTTCTCCCCGTTGCGGCGGTGCTTTTCTTTGGCAAACTCGGTGTGGACACCTCCCGTCTTACCCTTACCCCCCGCATCTGCATTGCCTCATCCATTCTTGCTTTTCATCTTTTGGGCTCAGGCACGGTCTTCTTTTTCAACAACGGCTCGCCCAGCCCCAAAAGCGTTTATTATGACGATTTTATCTCCATGCTCTCCGCAAGAAACTTCGGCATCGTCTCCACCATCCGCCTTGAGATACTGCATCTTACCAAGAACGATGCTGCCGAAGAGCCTTCAGATATCTCCGTCAGCATTTCGGATGAATACGCCCAATACACCCCCGATGAATACAACATTGTCGCTTTGGACTTTGATGATCTTGCAAAAAATTCTCAAAATCCGCAAATCAATTGGCTGCACAGCGTTTTTGCAGAGACAAAGCCCACCGAAAAGAATGATCACACCGGCATTTTTGCAGGCAAAAACCTTGTCTTTGTCACCGCAGAGAGCTTTTCTCCCCACGCAATAGACAAAGATCTCACCCCAACCCTCTATAAGCTTGCAAACGGCGGTTTTGTCTTCAACAACTACTACTGCCCGCTGTGGGGCGTCTCCACCACCGACGGTGAATATGCCAACTGCCAGGGTCTTGTGCCCAAGATCGGCGCCTGGAGCTTCCAGCAATCCGCTGAAAATGCTCTCCCCTTTGCGCTGGCAAATCAACTCTCGGAGGATGGATACAGCTGCACCGCCTACCACAACCACGATTATCTCTATTATCGCCGTGACCTCACCCATCCCAACATGGGTTATGACACATTTACGGGTTTGGGCAACGGGCTTGATATTACCGAAAGCTGGCCCGAATCCGACAGTGAGCTTTTTGCTGTAACGATGGACGAATATCTCGACACCCTCCCCTTCCATGCCTATTATATGACCGTCAGCGGACATATGAACTACAACTTCAAATACAACGATATGTCCATCAAAAACCGCGCTGCGGTGGAAAATATGGCTGTATCCGAAGAATCCAAGGCATATCTTGCTGCCAACCTCGAGCTGGAATATGCCCTTGCCGATTTGATGGAAAATCTTGAGCAAAAGGGCATCGCAGATGACACCGTCATCGTCATTGCCCCCGATCACTATCCCTATGCTTTGAGCGAAAGTGCCGCCGAAGAGCTCTCCGATGAGGAATTTGACGATATTTTCGATATTTACAAAAGCACCCTCATCATCTACACTCCCGATATGGAGCCCGTTGTTGTGGATGAGCTCTGCAGCAGCCTTGATATCCTACCCACCCTCTCCAATCTCTTCGGATTGGAATATGATTCCCGAATGCTCTCCGGCAGGGACATCTTTTCCGATGCTGACCCGCTGGTCATCTTCGGCAATTTCAGCTGGATGACCGAGCAGGGACACTACGATGCATATACCGGCAGATTCACCTCATACGGTGACGGTGAGCCCTATGACGGCTATGTGGAGGATATCTGTGCCGAGACCGCTCTGCGCTGCAAAACATCCGCCGCAATTCTTGATAACGACTATTACCGTGTCATTCCCGAATGATTTATACACAGCACAATGATAAAAAACAGCCGATTTCTGCATCGGCTGTTTTGTGTTTTGTCAAGCAATTCACTTTTTTCTGTAGACCAGCACCGTTGCGGCATTGAGCACCGAGAGTGCCATTACACCCACATCCGCAAATATTGCCGCCCACATGGGAGCGTATCCCAAAGCGCCCAGAATGAGCACCAGCGCCTTGACAGAGAGGGCAA
Source organism: Oscillospiraceae bacterium (assembly GCA_017440425.1). Classification (GTDB taxonomy): domain Bacteria; phylum Bacillota; class Clostridia; order Oscillospirales; family Ruminococcaceae; genus SIG526. Next base: position 1,862 of record JAFSHJ010000139.1, read on the forward strand.
ATACAATGTTCGTATATGCCACCAAACGGGCCCTGCGTGCTATAAGTATTGCCTCCGAAAGCGGAGATAGGCTGCCTGCCAGCAATGCGGCATCTGCGGCTTCTATTGCCGCATCCGAGCCGCCGCCCACGGCAATTCCCACGTCTGCCGCCGCCAAAACGGGGGCATCGTTTATGCCGTCGCCCACATATATGACACCTTTGCCCGTGGTCTTCAGTTTTTCCACCTTCTCCACCTTTTCTGCAGGGAAAAGTCCCGAGAACACCTCGGTTATGCCCATGCTTTTGGCGGTGGTCTTTGCCTTTTCGCTTGTGTCGCCCGTGAGCATTATAATGCGCTTCATGCCAATGCTGCGCAGGCGGCAGATTATATCTTTTGCATCGCTTCTCAGCACGTCTTCCGTGACGATGCAGCCGATAACTCTGCCGTTTTCCGCCACATATATTCCGTTCTGCGGTAATCCCTCTGCCGAAAGTGCGCTTGCCGCCAACATTTTTGCACCCCCGCAAAGTATCTCTTTTCCGTCAGCTTCTGCCATCACTCCAACACCGGGAAGCTCTTTTACCTTCTCTATCCCGGAGGTATCTGCGCCGTCTGCCGCTTTGATTATCGCCTTTGCTATTGGGTGGGAGGAAAAGCTCTCCACCGCTGCGGCAAGCTGAAGTACCTCTGCTTCGGTGCGACCGTCAGCGGCAAAAACAGCGCTGACTCGGTGCTCTCCGCTGGTGAGGGTACCGGTTTTGTCAAAGGCAATGCTGTCTGCGACCGCCAGCACGTTGATGAACTTTGAGCCCTTCAGCAGCAGCCCCGCCCTTGAACAGCGTCCCACTCCCGAGAAAAACGTGAGGGGTATGGAGATGACTAATGCGCAGGGGCAGGATGCCACCAAAAACACCAGCGCTCTGTATATCCAGGTTTCGAACTCGCCCAACGCAAACAACGGAGGCAGCACCGCCAGCAAAACCGCAAGCACCATAACAAGCGGTGTATATATTTTTGCGAATTTGCTTATCAGTTTTTCTGCCGTGCCCTTGTTTTCCTGCGCTTTTTCCGCAATTTCAATTATCTTTGAGGATGCTGAATCCTCAAATTTTCTGGTTGTGCGGCACCTGAGTGATCCGCCTATAACTATCATTCCCGAGAGCACCTCGTCGCCTGCGCCTATCTGTCTCGGCTCGGATTCTCCCGTCAATGCGGAGCAATCCGCATCGCAGCTGCCCTCCAGCACAACGGCATCCAGCGGCACTCTGTCGCCTGTCCGCACGATGATCTCGCTGCCGACTGCAACTGTCCCGGCATCCACCTCGCAGAATTCGCCGTTTTTCACCAGCACAGCCTTCTCGGGTCGGATATCCAGCAGCGCCTTTATGCTTCTTCGGGATTTTGAAACTGCCAGCTCCTCTGCCATTTCCCCCAGCTTGAACAGAATTGCAACCATCGCCGCCTCGCTGTATTCACCAAGGAAGAATGCTGCGATAACCGCTATTGTCATGAGCACCGTTTCGTCCAACTCAAGCTTAACTATGCTTTTTGCCGCCTCAATGACCGTTTCGTATCCGCTGACTGCAGCAGCAGCGATGAGCACCCACCTGCTCACTCCATCCGTCACCAAAAACGACACCACAAACAGCACCGCCGAAACCAACAGCAGCACCACTTCTTTAAGCTCTATCCCGCCGCCGTGGTCGTGGTCATGACCGTGATTATGGTCATTTTTATGATTATGATCATGCTCGTGACCGCAGTTTTTCTTTTCTTCTCCTCCGCAGCCACAGCCGCATTTACAGCTCATTGCTCTTCCCTCCCTCAAACCTTTTCGTTCACATGGGTTAGACCCGCATAGAGTATGCTTGTTATGTGCTCGTCATCCAGCGAATAAAAGATGGATTTGCCCTCTCTTCTCGTTTTAACAAGTCTTGCAGTCCTCAGCAGCCGCAGCTGATGGGATGCCGCAGACTGGGACATTCCAACGATATCGCACAAGCCCTGCACACACATCTCGTGTATGGAAAGAGCGCAAAGTATTTTAACTCTTCCCGGGTCGGAAAAAACCTTAAACGTGTTGGCAAGCGCCTCCACGGTTTGCTGTTCCGGCAGCTTCTGCAGCGTATCTTTAACACTCTCGTCGTGGTGATGAATGTTTTCGCAAACCAATTTTTCAGACATATTATCCCTCCGTTTATATGAACATATGAATACTTGTTCATATGTTCATTATATATCACACAATACTTTTTGTCAACGGCATTGCAACATTTTTTTGCCTTTTACTACATTTTTTGCACAAAACACCACCTTTACAAATATTGTTTTCTCAAAAATACTATGCTATAATTTTGTATGGAATACGGTTTTGTCTCTTTTGGGAGGAAAAATGATGCTCGATTACCGCCAAAAGCTGTTGTCTCTGCTTGCCATTGAATACAACTGCGAGCCGAAAGATTTTTTGAAGAGTGAAAATATGCTCACCGCATCTGCACTTAACGAAGGCAGGCGCCGCTACGGCGAGGAGAAATATTTCTTTCATATGGTGACCCTTGGGGGCAACGCAGTTATCACCGCCGATGAAACCCTGCACCCGTTTTTGCGTGAGTTTATGCGGGAGCGCACCGGTCATTGGCTGTTTGAGCTTCCCAACCTGCTCTCCCTTGAAAAAGAGCTGAAACGTCACGGGCACGCCCTGAACCAGAGCTTTCATATGTTTTTGCCCCACACGGAGGTATCCCCTGCAAAAAGCTATGCTGTAAAGTGGTTTTTCGGTGACGAAATACACCGATTTTACGGTGATGAACGCTTTTCCAATGCAATTTCGTCATCATACAACCCTCTTCGCCCCGACAGAATTGCGGTTTGCGCCTATGACGGCGAGAGCATAATGGGAATGGCAGGCTGCTCTGAAGACACCGACAACTGGATGCAGATAGGCATAGACGTGCTGCCCGAATATCGCTCAAACGGTGTGGGCAGTTATCTTGTGACGCTGCTGAAAAACAAGATCACAGAGCTTGGACAGATTCCTTTTTACGGCACATCTCTCTCCAACTACCACTCATGGAACGTGGCGCTGAACAGCGGTTTCCGTCCTGTGTGGGTGGAGATCGGCAGTAAAAAGATTAAAAATATTTGATTTTGCACGGAGTGAAGAAGATGTTCTCTGAAAAAACCATAAATTTTCTTGTTGAAAACCGCATAATGAACAGCCGCAAGTGGTTTGCCGACCACCACGACGATTACAGTAAATATGTAGTGGAGCCGCTGGCGCAGCTTGTCTGCGAACTTGCACCCACCGCCATTGCCATTGACGAGCTTGTCGTCACCGAGCCGAAAACCGGCAAGACCATCTCCCGCATCAACCGCGACACCCGTTTCACAAAGGACAAGCTGTTCTACCGTGAGGAGATGTGGATCTCCTTCCGCAGACCCAAGCATCAATATCCCCAGTATCCCGAAATTTATTTTTCGCTGGGTCCCAACGGGTTCTCATATGGCTGCGGCTACTATATAATGAAAAAAGAGGCTCTGGAGAATTTCCGCCGCCTGATACGGCTTCGCGATCCGCTTTTTGTCAGCGCATTGGAGGCATACGAGGTACAAAACAAATTTATCCTCGGCGGCGATGCCTACAAGCGCACCAAACACCCCGACGAACCGGAAAATATCCGAACCTGGCTGGACAGAAAGGGGGTATTCTTCTCCCACGACAGCAAGGATGCCTCCCTGCTTTTCTCCGACCGTCTTGCCCCAACCATTGCCGAAGACCTCAAACTTCTCAAACCCATCTACGATTTCTTCATCCTCTGTGAACAGCCTATGATGTCCGACGGTGATGAGTGATATTTTTCTTTTTCAGCACGTTTTTTGCCAAACAAACCGTGGCCGACACAGTTTTGAGCAACACCCCGGCATCCTTTTTCAACGAAAAATTCTCCAAATAATCAATATTCAGCTTCATTTTTTGCGGCAAAATCTTTTCGATATATTCCCTTTCCCTGTCTTTTGCTCTGCTCAGCAGTTGCTCCTCATTGCTGAATGCAAGGCTTGCAGGAGATGTCATCCCTGCAGGCAGCAGAAGTGTGGTCATCATTTGAGGAGTATAGCGCTGCACAAACCGCTCCACCTCGGGGCGCACGCCAACCAGCGACATCTCTCCCCGCAGCACGTTGAACAGCTGGGGAAGCTCGTCTGTTTTGGTCTTACGCAGCACCTTTCCCACCTTTGTTATGCGGCTGTCATCTGCCGCCGTCAGCAGACTCCCCTCTCTTTCCGAAACGTACATGGTGCGGAATTTCAGTATTTCAAATACACGTCCGTATTGCGTTATTCTCCGCTGTCTGAACAGTATTCCCCCTTCGGATTCTGCCGCCACAGCTATTGCCGCTGCTGCCATTACGGGGGAAAGTCCTGCTATAAGCAGCAGCGATATGCAGACATCAGCTGCACGCTTTATTTTCAGCATCCCTCTCTTTTTGCAAAGCTGCTCCAGCGTCATCAACACCTCTTTGTTTTTCATTTCATCGGGCAGTTTTTGCCATTCGTTTATTATCCACCGCTCTGTTTTTTTCAAATTATCACCCCGAAATATTTTGTCCCTCGGTGATTTTTTTATCATCTTTTGTAAGTTTTATTTTTATTGTCATTGTTTTTCAAAATTCGATTGTATTCCGAGCTTATCTGGTGTATAATTTAAGGTAACACTTAAATAAAACCACTCTTTCATGGAGGATATATTGTGAATATTATTGTACTGTGCGGTGGTGTCTCCACCGAGCGCGATGTTTCTTTGACCAGCGGAAAAATGGCCGCAGCTGCCCTCAAACGCATTGGTCACAAGGTTGTTCTGGTGGATCTCTTCTTCGGCTATCCCCATCCCTATAACGATCCCGCTGAAATTTTTGATCACGACTTCGGCGATGAGCTGGATGCAACCATCAACGATGTTCCCGACCTTGATGCGCTGATGAAAAAACGCGGCGGCGACAACCGCAGCAGAATTGGCGCAAACGTGGTGGATATCTGCTCTGCCGCAGATATCGTTTTCCTCGCCCTCCACGGCAACGACGGCGAGGACGGAAAAATTCAGGCTATGTTTGAGCTTTACGGCATTAAATATACCGGCTGCGACAGTCTTGGAAGCGCTGTTGCCATGAACAAGGGCGTTGCAAAAATGCTGTTTTTGCAAAACGGCATCTCCACCCCCACCGGTATTGTTGTGAATAAAAATGACAGCGAATATAAAAACCCCGGCTTCCCCTGCGTTGTTAAACCCAGAAGCGGCGGCAGCTCCGTTGGCACCTCCGTCGTCACCCGCGAAGAGGATTACCTTGCCGCCCTTGAGCTTGCTTTTAAATATGAGAGCGACGTTTTGGTTGAAAACTACATAAAGGGACGCGAATTCAGCGTTGGCGTTATCAACGGCAAGGCTCTGCCCGCCATTGAAATTTGTCCCAAGAGCGGTTTCTTTGACTATAAAAACAAGTATCTCGCCAACCTCACCGACGAATACTGCCCTGCTAACATCTCTCCCGAAACCGAAAAACAGCTCCAGAATGCGGCTCTTGCGGTTTTCGATGCACTGATGCTCAAGGTCTATGCCCGTATCGACTTTATCCTTGATGAAAACGGCAGAGAATGGTGTCTTGAGGCAAACACTCTCCCCGGTCTCACCCCCTCCAGTCTTATGCCCAAGGAAGCTGCCGTGGCAGGTATCCCCTACGATGATTTCTGTGCTCTTATCATCGAAAAATCTCTCGAAAAATACAACTGAGCTGTAAAATAACAATACGGAATGTGGCGCAAAATCGAAGATTTTGCTCTGTCTGAAAATCGCAGGCGATTTTCAGACGTTCAAAGGCTTAACGCCTTTTCCACATTCCGTATGCTGATATATCGGAGGAACTTTTATGGCAATGAAACCCCTCTCCCTCAAACTGCTTGCCGAAGTGACAGACGGCGAATATGTGGGCGATCCTGCGCTGGCAGATACCCTTATCACCGGAATGGTGCACGACAACAGAAACGTTCAGCCGGGCAACGTGTTTGCCTGCATTGTTGGCGAGCGTGTTGACGGACACACCTTTGCGGACAATGCTTTCTCCCGCGGCGCCTGCGCCTGCATCACCGAAAGAAAGCTGGAAAATCCCGCCGGCCCTTACATCATTGTGGATTCCACGCTGGAGGCAATTAAAAAGGCAGGTAAATACTATCGCTCCATTTTGGATATTCCCGTCATCGGCGTGACCGGCAGCGTTGGTAAAACCACCGCCAAAGAGATGATCTCCGCCGCACTTTCCGCAAAATACAATGTTCTCAAAACTCCCGCCAACTTCAACACCGAGCTTGGCGTGCCCCTCACCCTGCTCACCGTGCAGCAGGAGCACGATGTTGCCGTCATTGAGATGGGCATAAGCGAGTTTGGCGAGATGAGCCGTCTTGCAGACGTTGCAAGACCCGATTTCGTGGTCATGACAAACATTGGAGCCTGCCATTTGGAATCTCTTGGCGACCTGAACGGCGTGCTCAAGGCAAAGAGCGAAGTTTTCGGATATATGTCGGAAAACGCCACCGCCATTCTCAACGGCGACGACAAACTCCTCAAAGCATACACTCCCGGCAACGGCATTAAAAAGCTCACCTTCGGCATGGATGACAGCAACGATTGTTGGGCTTCCAATGTAAAAAGCGACGGCACCGACTCCGTTTCCGGATCCATTACCTTCCAAAACTCTGTTTTTGATGCATCCCTTCCCGCTTTTGGCTCCCATCTCATTATGGGTGCAATGCCTGCGCTGATGATCGCACGTCTGCTTGGTGTTGACGATGCGGACATAGCAAAAGGCTTTGCCACCTACCGCCCAGTTGGCGGACGTGCAAACGTCTCCGACACCGGCTTTATCAAGCTGATAAACGATTGCTACAATGCCAACCCCGTCTCCTGCGGCGCTTCCATTGCATCGTTGTGCTCGCTGGATGCCCGCCACGTTGCAATTTTGGGGGATATGAAAGAGCTGGGCACAAATTCCTCCCAAATGCACTATGATCTCGGTGTGCTTGCGGCACAAAAGGGTGTTGACTGCATAGTCTGCGTGGGCGAAGAGGCTGAGCACATCCACCGCGGATTCCTCTCTGCTGCCCCCTCCTCCCCCGCCTATCACTTCCAGACCAAAGAGGATGCCATCTCATTCCTCTCCATCATTTTGCAAAAAGGTGATGCCGTGCTGGTTAAAGCCTCTCACAGCATGGAGTTTGATAAAATTGTGGATGAACTTGCCAAGCTTGTCCCCGAAGATGTTGAGCCCATCCTCCCCGAGGAAGAATAAAAATACCACCTTCTCCCTTTTATATCGAAACATCAATGCCATTGGGCGGTACAGCTTTTGCTGTGCCGCCATGCTGTTTTTTAGAGAGATATATTCAGGAAATCATCACCCATTCTCTCGCTTCTCCATATATCCCCCTTGATACTCTTTTGTGTTATAATAAATAATATCATTTTAACTTTATGCCAAAAACTATTCTTATAATTTTTTTGAGACTCACCAACCTTTTTCTTTTTTCTTGCACTATATAATCAAACAGCGCTGGAGTAAATAAATATGGATAAACAAAGAGCAGACCGAATTATAACAGAATATCTCCAAAAAATATATGGTTTTGCCATAAAGAAATCTTATTCTTACGATGAAGCGGAGGAAATATGTGCAGAGATAATCAAACAACTATATTCCTCTTTATTGAAGGCAAAAGAAATAATCAATATTGAAGGATATGTTTGGCGTATCAGTGAACATACATATTCCAAATTTATTTCTTCAAAGAAAAAACACGCTGGGATTTCTATTGATGAAATACATATCCCCTTTTTTGAAGATTACTTTTTCGAAGCTCCTGATGATGAAATTAAAAAATTACGCCAGGAAGTTGCTTTTTTAACAGAAAAACGTCGTCAGATTGTTTATCATTTTTATTATGAGGATAAGTCCATTTCTGTTATTTCAAGAGAAATGGGGCTTCCCGAAGGAACTGTAAAATGGCATTTGAACAAAGCAAGAATTGAATTAAAGGAGGCTTTTTCAATGGAAAGAAAAATTGGCAAATTAGGCTTATCTCCAATTACAGCGACAAGCTTTGGTCACTGTGGAGATCCCGGATCCAATGACGGACCGGAATTTTATCTTGGAGACAAACTGAACCTAAATATTGTATACAGCGTTTACCGCTCTCCAAAGACAAAAGAAGAGATTGCAGCGGAGCTCGGTTTAACCCTTGTTTATCTTGAAGATAAAATCAATTTTCTTGAGGATAACGGCTTTCTTGTGAGAACAACACAAAATCGGTATACTACATTTGTAAACTTCACCGCAGAAAAATATTCTCTTGAACTGCAAGAAAACAAATTAAAAATGCAACTTCAAATTGCCGAAATATTAGTAAATGAATATGTACCTCTTGTAAGGAAAAGCGTTGAACCTATTAATGATATATATATCCCCGGTGGAAATCGAGAGCTGTTTGAAGCGGCAGCCGTTTTCTATGGTGTATCAAACAAGTGCGTTCTTCCAATAAACAAAGATTTATCTGACTATATTATTAAAACAACTTCAGGTGGAGAGTTTATAGCTTTTGTTAATCTTGATCCACAGCAGTCAGATCCAAACTATGTTCCCACTCTTGAATTACCATCATATTGGTCGTGCGGTAACATGATAAGAACTTCTAAAAAATATCCGTCGGTATATTCTTGGTCTATTGATTCAAGATACAGTTCCAGAGAAGGCAATTGGTCAAACAACCTTACATCTGATTATGAATATCTATACGAATTTTCAATTGGGTCTATTTTTGACAATGCTGCAAACGCTGAGAAAATCGCCCGCCTTAAAGAAAGAAGGTTTTTAACAGAGGACAATAAAATAAACATTATGATGATACTGGGATCAGCGGAAAAATTTTTCGCAAAAATCCCTACCCCAAACAATGATCTTAAAAATAAATTTGCAAATATCGCTTTAGAGTTTGCAATGAATGAATCCAAAAATTATCCGCCGCAAATGCGGGATTTGGTAATTTGCAGTAGCGTAGGCGGTTTCATCTGCAATACAGTTGCCCTTATGGTTATGGATATACTTTATAAAAATGGAACATTTAAAACTTTATCCAAAAACGAGAAGGTAACATCAAACCTGCTTATGTTTAGTGACACATTACC
>JAFSHJ010000140.1 GCA_017440425.1 Oscillospiraceae bacterium
GGATTAGAAAAAGGAAAGTATATTCTGTTATCTGCTCATCGTGAAGAGAACATCGATACAGAGAAAAACTTTACCTCTCTCTTTACAGCTATCAATAAGATGGCAGAGAAGTATGATATGCCGATCCTGTATTCCTGCCATCCGCGCTCCAAAAAGAGGTTGGAGACCAGTGGCTTCACATTGGATCGTCGCGTGATCCGGCACGAGCCGCTCGGATTCCATGACTATAATCATTTGCAGATGCATGCGTTTGCTGTCGTGTCGGACAGCGGAACGCTTCCCGAGGAGTCGAGCTTCTACACCTCTATCGGTAAGTCGTTCCCGGCGGTCTGCATCCGCACATCCACAGAACGTCCCGAAGCGTTGGATAAGGCGTGCTTCGTTTTAGCGGGTATTGACGAGCATTCTTTGCTGCAGGCAGTGGATACGGCGGTGGCAATGCAGGCAAACGGCGATTACGGCATTCCGGTACCGGATTATATTGAAGAAAACGTATCTGCAAAGGTCGTTAAGATCATTCAGAGCTACACCGGTGTGGTCAATAAGATGGTGTGGAGAAAATTCTGATAGATTAAAATAACGGAGGAACAACAATGGATATCAAAGCAAAGATCGAAGAACTGGTCGCCAGGATCAAGTCGGACGACGCACTCAGAAAGCAGTTCCAGAGCGAGCCGGTCAAGGCGCTGGAGTCACTGCTGGGCGTGGATCTGCCCGATGACCAGATCAAGCAGCTTGTCGACGGCATCAAAGCAAAGCTCGCCGTGGACGATATCGGATCGGTGCTGGGCGGTCTGTTCGGAAAAAAGTGAATTGCAAGCGTCCCCGCCTGCCGGTGGGGATGCTTTTTTTGTTGTTGTGAAAATTGACTAAAATTCAATCGAAAATTCGTTTGAATTGTGCAAAACGGAGAACTTCACGAAAATAGCCCAAAACGGCCAAAAAAGTCGCTCCGGAGCGGAAAAAACCCTTGCATTTCGGCTTGATTTTTAGTAAAATAATCAAGCGACTGTTTGGCGTGCGTTGATGCAGGAGGTGGCCGGTCGGGATGATACCAGTCCCGTCTTTTGGCTGAAAACAGCCGTGAAGCGTTGAGCGGAACGGGTTTTCGTCATTAAGGGAAATTTCTGCGGAGTATGTCCGATTTCAAACCGGGCGATGGTCATTGGTACACATATCCGTTTCAAGGTACTCTCTGAAGGGGGAGTGCGTTTTCACGCGAGTGTGGCCGGAAGAATATCCGGCATTTTTCATGTGAAGGCGCGGAACACACGGCACAGTGTACAAGAGACGTCACAAGCCCTACAAAAACATAGGAGGGATTACAATGGCAGTCAGCGAGAAAGTCAGAATCAGAGTTAAGGGTTACGAACACGCAACTGTCGATGCAGCAGCAGCTAAGATCGTCGAAGCAGCTACCCGCACCGGCGCAAAGGTCAGCGGCCCCGTTCCCCTGCCCACAGAGAAAGAGGTTATCACCATCCTTCGTGCGGTCCACAAGTACAAGGATTCCCGTGAGCAGTTCGAACAGAGAACCCACAAGAGACTCATCGACATTCTGAAACCCACCGGCAAGACACTGGATGCTCTGAAGAACCTTGAGCTTCCCGCCGGCGTTGAAATTGAAATCAAGCTCTAAGTTTCAACAAAGAGCGCTTCGTTTTGACGAAGGTCATGTTGGCGAACGCCAACCAATA
>JAFSHJ010000141.1 GCA_017440425.1 Oscillospiraceae bacterium
ACCATAATAATTTTTTTGCATTGTTTTATAGCGTAGTCAAGGGCGATCCCGGTGCCGCTTTTGCGGGAGGTCGGTGCGTCTTGTTCGTTGTAGTATACTATGCAAAATTGGCTGTTATCTATCATTTCATAATTGCGTTCCACATAAGCAGCTCTCCCCGAGTTCATTATCTTTTCGGGATAATAGGTGTCTTCATAGCTTTCCAATAGGTAGTTTTTATATTGCTCGCTTATATGCGGATATTCCGCCCGTACATAAACCCGTTTTATGTGCGGGTATTTTTCTTTTATTTCGGTTACGGCTTCAAGACAAAGGCTGTTAAAACGGCTCTTGCTTCCAAAAAGAAAAGTGTCAACTTTTTCATCTGCGATCAGCTTTTTAATTATCTCAATAAGTTTTGCTTTCAGTTCCGCGGTTTCGTTTATCGTCCTGTGACCGAAAAAACAGCATGTATTTCTCTTCATCATTTTCTCCTTAAAATATAATAGATATATAGTATATCTATATTTAACATTGTAGCACATAATATATCTAAAATAAATATATAATATATTTATTTTGGGGTGAAATTATGGCTGTCAAAAGTGTTTCTATTAGGATAGAAGAGGAAATGTTGAACAAAATTGCGTACATTGCCGATTATGAGGGAAGAAGCGTAAATAGTCAGGTGCTTGTTTTGATAAGAGAAAACATTAAAGCTTTTGAGGCTGAAAACGGTGCTATTGACGGCGATATTACTCCTGCATCAAACGTAAAACCGACACGCAAATAATAAAAACTCTCTGCTTAAATTTGGCAGAGAGTTTTTTGTTGTTTTTATGCGGTGCGGTTATGCCATGGTCTTCAGCATTTCTGCGGTAACCTCAAAGCGGCAGGGCTTATTTTGGGTGAAGCTTTGATATTCTTCACGCATATAATCTGCCATTCTCTGCACTTCGTCTCCGCTGCTGCCGGCAATGTGCGGGGTGAGGATGCAGTTGTCCAGTTTGTAAAAACCGCTGTCGGGTACGGGCGGCTCGGGGGCGGTAACGTCCAGGATGGCGGTGAGATCGGGACGTGCGGAGAGCACCGCAATGAGGTCATCCTCCACCACCTGAGCGCCACGTCCGGTGTTTATAAATGTGGCATAGGGCCTCATAAGTGCGAAAAGCTCGCCGTTCAGCATGCCGACAGTCTGTTCGTTGTTGGCAAGGTGGTTGGAGACCACGCTGCACTCGCTGAAAAGTGTGGGGAGCGAAACTTTTGTCACTCCCAGCTCAGCGGCTTTTTCGTCGGAGAGGAAGGGGTCAAATGCCAAAACCTCCAGCTTGTATGCTTTCAGCATCTTCGCAACAAGAGTTCCGATCATTCCAACGCCGATGATTCCGATTTTTGTACCGTAGTTTCCGCAGAATTTTCCGCGTGCATCCAGTGCCTTGTCACGTTTTCCCGCAGAGGCAAGGGGTGCGGTTTTGAAAAAGCCTTTGTTGGCGAGAACTATCTGTGCAACGTTGTATTCCGCAACGGGAACGGCATTTGCCGCCCATGCGCTGAAAATTTTTACACCGCATTCAATAAAGGGGTGAGCAAAGGCCTGCACGCTGCCTGCGGCATAAAAAACCGCCTTAAGGCTTGGCAGAATGCTGCGTATCTCATCGCAGGAGAAGGCCGGCATTCCCCAGGAGGAGAAGATGTATTCGGTGTCGGCAAAGTCTTCGGGACGGGACAGCAGGTCGTTTTTGCAGAAAACCTGCTCATCCGTGCCGTAAACACGTCTCAATTCGGATTCCGCATCGGATAAAAATATAGTTTTCATCAGCGTTCAGCTCCTGTAATATCAAAAAGTGCGGCGGCTTCACGGGGAAGCGTTTCAATTTTGCCGTCGGGCATAAATTCCAGCAAAAGAGTTTTGTCTTTGTCGAAGCAGCCAAGATATTCTCGCCAGATGTGTGCTCCGTCAGCGAGAGGGAACATATCGGTGCCGCCCTGAGCGTTGCCTTTCCAGTTGAACACGTGCAGATGTTCGGTGAAGGGTGCCAGCAGTGCGGCAGCACGGAGGTTTTCCTCATTGGAGCGGTGTTGGTTGGGCTGCCAATACATTTTAAAATTTTGGGAATCCACCGCCTGCATCAGTTCAAGAGATGACTCTTTGGTGTTGGTGCAGGTGTTGTTGTGGCACTCCATGCAAAGGGTGACGTCAAATTGCTCCGCAATTTTTGCGGCACGGCGGCATTGCTCAAACAAATCGGCTTTTTCTTCGGGAGAATAGTCCTGACTGTTTTTGTTGCCGCACCAAAGGCGCAGAATGCTTGTGCCAAGCATTTTTGCGGCGGAGATATATCTCGTCAGTTCGTCGATGGGGGTCACACCGAGACGGAAATAGGTGCCGTAGGCGCAGCAGACAATGCCAAACTCCTGCTGAAGGCGGACGATCTCATTAAGTTTTTGTACATCGTCGGCGGGAGCGTGGATATCGCTGCCCCATTCGATGTGTGTGAGTCCCGCCGCCTTCATTGCAGCGAGGATCTCTGCAGGGGAATGCTCACGAAAAGAGACGGAGACAAGTCCGAGAGAATAACTCATGCAAGCACCTGCCTTTCTTTAAAAAATGTTTTTGTTTTGGCGGTATCCACGCCAGATATTTTCAAAAAAGTCGTTGTTTTCCGGGAGGGGGCGCACATTGCGGAGGGAGCAGACAAATCCGGCCTTTGTAAGCTGGGTCTCCTGCACCTTGGTGGGATCGGATTTTTCCGCATCCAGCATAGCTGTGAGCACAGCTGACTGTGTGACGAGAATATCACGCAGCTTGTAGTATTGCGGCTGTGCGGAACAGATGCCGCAGCCGAGAGAGTCAAGCTCCTCTTTCACTTGGGCAAGAGCTGCCTGCATTGCGGTTTTGTCGCGGACAGCGGCGGCGCAGGCGCTCATTCGGCGCTGTGCCTTTGCGGTGAGCTCATCGAGAGAGGAAAAAACACGGAGCTCATCGGTTTTGCCGTTGATGAGTGCTTCAAACTCGCCGATGGAAATGAGGTGCGAGGGGTGTGCGGCAATATACTGTGCGGCACGCAGCGAGCCGACCTGACCCGCATTCAGCGCAGAGCCGCCGGGACGGGAGATGCCGTGGGTGCCTGCGCACTCACCTGCCGCAAAAAGTCCTTTAACGGAGCTCTGCCACCACATATCCACGGCAATTCCGCCGTTGTGGTGCTGTGCGCAAAGGGCAATTTCAAGATATTCCCGTGAGATATCCACACCCTTGCTGCGGTAGAGCCGGATGGCGGGAGCATTCATCTTTTCAAGGCGCTGAATGGGTGTGCCGAAGGTGACTTCCGCATTTTTAAGATAGCCGAAAGTCTCCGCCGACAGTTTGTTGTATTCGATCTCTTCAAGTCCGAAGGGATTTTTGGTGAAATCGAGATAAACTTTTCTGCCAAGGGTCACCCGTTCACGGTAGACGAGCAGATCGATGACGGAAGAGCCGTTTTCTGCCTTTTGGGGGTCAAAGGGCCATTGATAGCCTTTGAGGAAAAGCGTGGAAAGCGCCGTATATTCATCGGGATAGTGCTCGAGCAAAAATTCGTGCTCGGTGCCGTCGGCATCCAGCGAGACAAGGCGGGGCAGCACCTGCATATAGCTGCCGGAAACGTTCCAGTGTGGAGAGACAGAGGCAAGACCGTATTGCCAAAAGGCGAGGTTTTGTGCCTTTGCACCTGCCAGCAGGGCAAGTGCCGTGGAACCGGTGTGTCCCACAGGATAGACGCTGTCGGCATAGATCCCGGCAGGACCGCCGGTGCAAAGCATCACGTCGCCGCAGCGGAAAGCTGCAAATTCACCGCTGTTTTTATCAAGGCACAGCACACCGCAAACGGTATCGTCTTTTTTGAGTATCTCGACGGCGAGAAGTCCGTCAAAGATATCGGCGCCGAGTCGGGCAGCCTCTTTCTGCAGCGCCTCGGTCATGAATTTGGAGGTCAGCGGACCTGCGCTGGTGGCACGGGCATAGGGGTCGTGGTCGGTTTTGTAGCCAACGTATTCTCCGTAGCGGTTGGTGGGGAAAGCCACACCCAGCTCGCAGAGATGCATAAAACAACGCACGGAAAGAGCCGCCTCGCAAAGGGCGTTGTCGCCGTCCACACAGCCGCCGTCAAAAAGGTTTTGCGCCATTTTTGCAACGCTGTCGGGAGCATCGCCGCCCAGACCCAGCTTGTAATAGGTCTGCTTGTCGCTGCCGGTGTTGCGGGAGGTGCCGCAGCTTACACCCTCGGTGATGAGCGCCGCGTTCACACCCTCCTGCTTAAGGCGGCAGATGGCGTTATATCCCGCTGCACCGCTGCCGATAACAATGGCATCGTAGCTGTATATCTTCATCACAGCCTCCTCATATGGAAGCCGCCGTCCACGTTGACAGCCTGTCCCGTCACATAGGGAAGAGCGCCGCTGCAGAGTGCCCAAACGGCATTTGCAATGTCTTCCGGCTGTCCCCAGCGTTTGAAGGGCAGCAGTCCGCCGTCGATGAGAGCGTCGTATTTGTCCTTCACCTTGTCGGTCATGTCGGTGGCAATGATGCCGGGGCGCACCTCGTTGACGGGTATGGCGTATTCCGCAAGGCGGTCGGCAAAAAGCGTGGTTATCATGGACATTCCTGCCTTGGAGATGCAGTATTCCCCTCTGTTGACAGAGCTTGTGTAGGCGGAAAGAGAGGAGATGTTGCAGATGTAGCCCCGTGCGCCATTTTCAACTTCGTTTCCGATCATCTTTTTGGCGGCAAGCTGGGTGAGGAACATTGCGCCCTTTGTGTTGATATCCATTACGTAGTCATAGCTCTCTTCGGTCATATCCAGCAGGTCGCTGCGGACTTTCGGGGCAACGCCTGCCACGTTGACAAGGACGTCGATTTTATCCGCAAGCGCCACAAAGCGTCTGCGGTCTGCATCAACGGAGACATCGCCGCTGATATATTTAAAATTGGGGTGGGAGAAAAGCGTGTTTTCGGGGTCTGCCTCTCTGCGGCTCATTCCGCAGACAGTATAACCCTCGCTTAAAAATTTTTCGGCAACAGCCTTGCCGATACCGCTGTAAGCGCCGGTGACCAATGCAGTTTTCATCATTTATCCCCTCCGCAAAGCTCTTTATAGATGGGCAGATAGACGCCGCTGTCTCTTATGACACAGCCGGGTGTGCCGCCGGGAGTGCGCATTATATGGGTACATTTGGAGCAGCAGATGCACATTTTGCCCTTCTCCATGCAGCCGTTCGATAAAATGTCTCTTGCAAAATCGGGATAGGCAAAGA
>JAFSHJ010000142.1 GCA_017440425.1 Oscillospiraceae bacterium
CGATATACTTGGCTGCGCTGGAAACCAGCTTGCCTGCAATGTTGAAGTTGTAGTCGTCGATCTTATAGCGGGAGTGGATGGTATCCATTCCGGGGATATCCATATAGGTGAGAGCTTCCTGCATATCGCCCTGGGCAAGATATGCGCTGATGTGCTCTTCGCCGCCGTAGTGACCTGTGAAGATCAGGTTGTTCTCTTTGCACCACTTTGCGCAGGGCTTGATGAATGCGTTGAGATAACGTCTGCCGATGAGCTGCTTGTAATCGTCGCGAGCCTTCACCTCTTCCGGAGTTCTGGGAGCATAGAAGAGAGCATAGAGATAGGGTCTGATAGAGTAGCCGTATGCCTTCTCAAACAGTTCTTCCATCTCTTCGTCCCAAGGACCTGCAACATTCAGCTCAAAGCGATAGTGAGTTGTGGGCTCGTCGGTGAAAACACCCATAACAGTCTTGCCGAACTCTTCACCGATGTATTTCTTATATCTCTCGTGGGTCATCTCGATGAACTTCTGAATGGTGGATTCACGAAGAACATTGACATATCCGCGCAGACCTTTGGTCTCCAGACGGCTGAGACCGGAATAGATAACTCTGTCGGACTGCTTGGTGTAGAACACGAGGATCTTTTCGGGGGTAACGCTCTGGTGGCGATACTGGATGTTGAAACATCCGTTTTCGGAGATAACCTCGCAGAGATCTGTAATGTCTGTTACAAAATATCTGCCGTCTTTTTCGATAAAGCGCTGTGCGCTGATGAAGGTACCTCTCTGGTTGTGGTAACCGCGGTGTCCGTGGTAGCCAACTTCCATGGGCTCGCAGCAGAGCTCATACTGATCGTTGCTACGGTCCATCTCTTTGAGCAGACCGCCTGCCATACCGGAAGGCCAGTCGCACTCGTCATATATCCAATACTTCATGCCAAGGCGCTTGGCTTCCTTGACAGCGTGCTGAATGAGCTCCATAAAACGGTCGGAAAGATACTGAATAGTCATTCCGCCGCAGGGATGGATGAAGAACTGTACGATGTTCTGCTCCTTGAATTTTTCAAGCTGGAAAGTGATTCCCTTTTCGTCAATATCTCCGGTCCAGAACCACATCACAACGGGATTGTAGTCCAATGACGGATTTTTAAACTCAGAAATAAGTTTTTCAATCTTGTTGTTCATAAATCGACACCTCCGTCAATTATAAAGGGTTATGACAAGCGGCTTCATAATACCGTTTACGGTATATGTATCGAACTTATCATTTGCGGAACGTGCAATGCCGGCGAGCAGGTTGGAATAGGTGGAAGTGAGTCTGATGGTGATGTCGTTTGCCATATCGTGCAGAGCATCGGTGATATCCACTTCGCCCGGCTTCCAGATGTTCTTGCCAACCAGTTTTCCGTTGACATAAACTTCTGCTGCCAATGTGCTGTCTATCTTGAGAACAGCCTTCTTGCAGGGTCTGCAGAATGCGTTCTTGTCCATACCGATCATATCAACAGCCACGGAATAGATGCCGTCGCCGCAGAAATAGGGATAACCCTGTTTCTCCCAGCCGCCCGGTCCGATGTACATACCGGCGGGAACTGCTGCGTTCTTTTCGTTGACCCAGAAATCGCCGCTGAAGAAGATAAACGGGATCTTCTCGGTTACGAACACCTTGTCGGTCTCAACATCCATCTCAATGATGTTCTTGCCGTGTTTAACGTATTTGGTAACATCCAGGCGCATATCGCCTTCGCCCCAACGTACGGTGTTGGCTGTCTTATCCAGCTCGTTGCCGTTGAGTTTCAGGCTCTTGAGGGAGAATACCTCGGCGTTGATGTATACATTTTCGGGAATATACTCAAATCTGACCTCGCCTCTCACCTTGTATACGGTGCTTCTGGGCAGGTGCATTCCTTCGGGAAGGTCTACCAGACCGTTGCCCTCTCTCCATTCCTGCAGGTCTTCGTCATATACTTCGTATTTCTTCATGGGAAGCATATTTCCGCCAACAGCCTGGAACGCCATCATCGGGTTGACAACGTAGTCCACGCTCTCGGTGTATTCAACCTTGTTGCAGACATATTCTTCTGTGGAGTTGAGGTCTTTAATTGCAACAACCATCTCATAAGGAGCAAGTGTGAGTGCTATTCTGCCGTTTTCAACAGCATAGCAGGAAACCTCTTCCTTGGTGGTGGTGTTATAGAACTTAATGCCGGGAACAGCATCAACATAAGCAACTGTGTCTTCGTTTTCGTCGTTGCAGATGAACCAAAGCTTTGCGTAGTCGTTCTTTCTGGGTCCGATGTAGATCCTTGTGTCGCATTCCAGGTTGAGCTCTGTCTCGGGGATGATATCCTTGATGACCTTGTTATAGAGAGCAGCGTCGTATCCGTCAACAAAGTATACGTTGCCGTCCTGATAGACGTTGTCGTAACCTTCGATGAGGGTGCCGTTGAACCCAAAGTCAACCTTGCCGCAGGATTCGGGAATATTCTCGGGAATAGCATCCAGGAAGATGATCTTGATGCCGTGAGCCTTCATCTCTTTGAGTGCCTTGGCCATGATTCCGTCAACATACTTCATTCCGGGGAGAACGATATACTCGAACTTGTAGCCGAAAGCTTCCATATAGCCATCGTGATAGGTGATCTTATCCACGTTGTCTTCGGAGAAGATATCAAAGCCCATGCCGCCCCATGCAAGTGCGTTTACAGCGTTTTCGTAAACGACCTGAATGTGCATTCTCAGGGAGTTTATAACGTTATCCATTACGTTGAAATCCTGAATGGACTGACGCAACGGGCTGATAAGCATGATCTTGCCATCCGGTCTTGTCTGCGCGGAGAGATAAGAAAGTGCGGCAACATACTCGTTATAGATGTTATAGTGCTTGAACAGCGGGTTGATGTAGCCGTGGGAGGAGGGCAGCATATCCTTCTTACGGGATTCACGGAGAGAATAGTGAGCACCCATATACTGGATCATGTTTGCGCCCATGACAAGCAGTCTGTTGACTACGCGGCGCATGATCGGGAAATCGGTGTTCCATCCGCTGCCGGTGAAGGTCTCGCAGAGGATCCTGTCAATGTTGTTATATTTTGCAACGCTGGATACCAGCTTGCCTGCGATGTTCCAGTTGGGCTCATCGTATTTATAGGGCGGGAAGATGCAGTCCATACCGGGAATATCCATATAGGAAAGAGCGGTCTGGAAGTTGCCCTGATAGATGCTGGCAACGATCTCTTCCTCACCGCCGAAGTGACCGGTGAAGATGAGGTTGTTCTCTTTGCACCACTCTGCATACTGGCCGACAAAGTTCTCAAGATAGAGCTTTTTGATGAGGCTTCTGTAATCGTCTCTTGCCTTTGCCTCTTCCTCGGACTTGGGTTCATAGAACAGAGTGTAGAGATAGGGCTTGAGGGAATAGCCGAACATCTCCTCAAACATTTCGAACATACCGTCGTCCCAGGGGCCGGGGATGTGGCACCAGAAGTGACGCAGAGAGGTGGGTTCGTCGGTGAAGATGCCTCTTACTGTTTTGCCGAACTCATCGCCAACAGCCTTTTTGTGGGTGTTGATGGTCATGTTAAGGAACTCGGCAACAGCCTCTTTGTTGATGATGTTGAGATAACCGCGCATACCCTTTGCGTTGGGGCAGCAGTCGGTGGAAGGCATATTGGTCTCGTTTCTTGTTACAAAGAAGAACAGAACCTTCTCCGGAACGGAGTAGTTGTTCTGATATTCAACGTAAGCAAACTCTTCGCCCTGGGTGATCTCGCATTTATCGGTGACATCTACCATGCAGTATTTGCCGTCAACGATCTTCATGCTCTGTGCGCTGATGAAGGTGCCTCTCTTGAGCACGGTCTCACGCATTCCGCAGGGGTTGAGATATCTTGCTTCGCAGCAGATCTCTTTCTGAGCATATTTGGGATCTTTTTCCAAAATAAGTCCGCCGGCAACACCGGAGGGATATTCATATTCATCGTAGATCCAGTAGTGCATTCCAAGGCGTTTTGCCTCTTTTACTACGTGTTTGATAAGTTCCATGTGTGCATCGGTGAGATATTCAACATCGCAGCCGGGGCAATAGTGGATGAAGAACTCGGTGATGTTCTGTTCACGGAACTTTTCAAGCTGATAGGTAATGCCCTCGGGAGTTATTGCGCCGTTCCAAAACCACATTACAACGGGGCTATACTCCAAGGACGGCTTTTTAAAACCTTGTACAAGCTTTTCAAAATTATCGTTCATAAGCTTGACTCCTTTTCTTGTTTAAGTTTAATGCTACTGATGATCTTAACTTTCCACAAAATAAGCGAAAATCACGGGGTTAGACCATAGCTTGATTATACCTTCTTGACCCCCATAAGTCAATATATTTGAATATATTTTTTATTACAAAATATTGAGGTATATTTAAGCAAAAAACCATATATACACGATTTTCACCGTTTTTGCGGGGGATTTTTTCAACATCTCTCCCCCGCTTTTTGCGGTGCTTTTATCGGTGTATGATCAGTTATAAAGTGTGATGACCAGCGGCTTGTTGAGTCCGTTTACGGTGTAGGTATCAAAGGGTCTGTCGGCGGGGGTGGCAATGCCCGCAAACAGGTTGGAATAGGTTGAGGTGAGCTTCACGGTGATATCGTTTGCCATATCGTGGAGAGCATCGGTGATATCCACTTCGCCCGGCTTCCAGATGTTGGAGCCCATCTTCTTGCCGTTGACCCAAACCTCTGCCGAAAGGGTGCTGTCTATTTTGAGCACAGCCTTCTTCCAGGGTCTGCAGAAGTTGCCCTTGTCCATTCCGAACATTCCAACATCCATGGAATAGATGCCGTCGCCGCAGAAATAGGGATAGCCCTGCTTCTCCCAGCCTCCCGGTCGGATAAATCTGCTCACGGGAACAGCCGCGTTCTTATCGTTTACGCCGAAGTCGCCGCTGAAGAAGATGAAGGGTATTCTTTCGGTTACATAAACGCTGTCGGACATAACATCCATCTCGATGATGTTTTTGCCGTGTTTGATGTATTTGGTAACATCAAGACGCATATCCTCTTCGCTCCAACGGTGGGTGTTTGCAGTTTTTTCAAGCTCGTTTCCGTTGAGCTTCAGGCTCTTGAGTGAGAGCACCTCTGCGTTGATGTATACTCTGTCGGGGATATATTCGAAGTTGACCTCTCCTCTTATCTTATACATCGTGCTTCTGGGCAGATGCATTCCCTCGGGAAGGTCTACCAGACCGTCGCCCTCGCGCCACTCCTGCAGCTCTTCATCAAACACTTCGTATTTCTTCATGGGGAGCATATTGCCGCCCACAGCCTGGAATTCCATCATGGAAGTGAGAACATAGTCCACGCTCTCGGTGTATTCCTCCTTGCAGCAGACATATTCCTCTGTGGAGTTGAGATCCTGAATGGCAACTATCATCTCGTAGGGAGCAAAGGTCAGCTTGATCCTGCCGTTTTCAACGTCGTAGCAGGTGACCTCTTCCTTGGTGGTGGTGTTAAAGAGCTTGATGCCGGGAACGGAATCGATGTATGCCACCGCATCCTTGTTTTCATCATTGCAGAGGAACCAAAGCTTTACATCGCCGTTCTTTCTGGGACCTACATATATTCTTGTGTCGCTCTCGATGTGCAGCTCTGTCTCGGGGATTATCTCCTTGATGACCTTGTTATAGAGCTCTGCGCTTGTGCTGTCGATGAAATATACGTTGCCGTCCCGATAGACGTTGTCGTAGCCGTTGAAGGGTTTGCCGTTGAACTCAAAGTTCACCTTTTCCGCAGCTTCAACAATGCTCTCCGGGATGAAGTTCATAAACACGATCTTTATTCCGTGCGCCTTCATCTTGTTAAGAGCATCCGCCATAATTTTATCGATGTATTTCATAGAGGGCAGCACGATATACTCAAACTTGTAGCCAAAAGCCTCCATATAACCGTCGTGATAGGTGATCTTATCTATATCGTCCTCGGAGAAGATATCGAAGCCCATGCCGCCCCATGCAAGTGCGTTTACAGCGTTCTGATAGACGATCTGCACCGGCATTGTTGCATAATGCACCTCGTTATCCATAACGTCGTTTTCCTGAATGCACTGACGCAGCGGGCTGATGAGCATAATTTTGCCGTCCGGTCTTGTCTTTGCGGAGAGATAGGAAAGTGCCGCAACATATTCGTTGTAAATGTTATAGAACTTGAACAGCGGGTTGATGTAGCTGTGGGAGGAGGGCAGCATATCCTTTTTGCGGGATTCGCGGAGAGAATAGTGAGCGCCCATATACTGGATCATGTTTGCACCCATAACAAGCAGGCGGTTCACAATGCGGCGCATATGTGTGAAATCGGTGTTCCAGCCGCTGCCGGTAAAGGTCTCGCACAAAACTCTGTCCACGTTTTTATATTTTGCAACGCTGGATACCAGCTTGCCTGCAATGTTCCATCTGTCCTCATCGTATTTATAGGTGGGGAAAATGCAGTCCATGCCGGGGATGCCCATATAGGAGAGTGCTGTCTGGAAGTTGCCCTGATATACGCTTCCCAGCATATCCTCTTCGCCGCCGAAGTGGCCGGTGAAGATCAGGTTGTTCTTTTCGCAGCATTCGGCATACTGTGCCACAAAGTTCTCAAGAGAGTGCTTTTTGATAAGGCTTCTGTAGTCGTCTCTTGCCTTGGAATCTTCGGGGGATTTGGGCTCATAGAACAGCGCATAGAGATAGGGCTTGAGGGAATAGCCGAACATCTCCTCAAACATCTCGAACATACCGTCGTCCCAGGGACCGGGCAGGTGGCAGCTGAAGTGGCGCAGAGATGTGGGTTCGTCGGTGAAGATGCCCTTTACGGTTTTGC
This sequence comes from Oscillospiraceae bacterium, assembly GCA_017440425.1. Lineage (GTDB taxonomy): Bacteria > Bacillota > Clostridia > Oscillospirales > Ruminococcaceae > SIG526. The sequence continues at coordinate 6,829 of JAFSHJ010000142.1, forward strand.
CGAACTCCTCGCCGATAGCCTTTTTGTGGGTATCGATGGTCATTCTCAAAAATTCGGCAACAGCCTCTTTGTTGATGATGTTGAGATAGCCGGGAACGCCCTTTGCGTTGGGGCAGCAGTCGGTGGAGGGCATGCTGCTCTCGTTTTTGGTGACGAAGAAGAACAGAATCTTCTCCGGAACGGAGTAGTTGTTCTGATATTCAACGTAGGCAAACTCCTCACCCTGAGTTACCTCGCATTTATCGGTGACATCCACAACGGAATATTTGCCGTCAACTGTCTTGATGCTCTGTGCGCCGACAAAGGTACCTCTCTTCATTGCTGTCTCACGCATTCCGCAGGGATTGAGGTATCTTGCCACACAGCAGATCTCCTGCTGAGCATATTTGGGATCTTTCTCCAGAATAAGTCCGCCGCAGGTGCCGGAGGGATATTCGTATTCATCGTAGATCCAGTAGTGCATTCCAAGGCGCTTTGCCTCTTTCACCACGTGCTTGATAAGCTCCATGTGCTCATCTGTGAGATACTCAACATCGCATCCGGGAGAATAGTGGATGAAAAAATCGGTAATGTTCTGCTCGCGGAATTTTTCCAGCTGGAATGTGATGTTTTTCTCATCCATACGTCCGTTCCAAAACCACATTACAACGGGACTATACTCCAGCGCAGGCTTTTTAAAGCCTTGCACAAGCTTTTCAAAATTGTCGCTCATAAACTTTTCTCCTTTTCTTTTTAAGTTTATGTTTTCGATTATTTTGATTTTTCACATCAAAATCAGGCTCATTGCCATAGCTTGATTATACCTTTTCCCCTTTGATAAATCAATACATTTAATCTTATTTTTAATCAAAATATTTGATTGATTTTTCATTGAAAAACACCAAACAAAAACCCAAGGAGGTGCAAAATGGTAGAAATTATCGTGGCCGTGGTGACAGGTGCGGCAACCGTGCTGACGGTTTTGCTCACCAACAACCGCAGCAACAGAGACATGAACTCCAAGCTGGAAAAATCGCAGGCTGTCACCGACACCAAACTGGATGAACTCACCCGTGAGGTGCGTCTCCACAACAGCTTTGCCCAGCGCATTCCCGTTGTGGAGGAACAGATCAAAGCGGTGAACCGCAGGATAAACGACCTTGAAAAAAGAATAAACTGAACGGAGGTAACCCTATGAACGAATTCATCACCTGGAGCCTGCTCGGCACCTATGCCGGTGCTGTGGCTGTAACCGCAATGGTAACGCAGTTTCTCAAACCCGTTTCCTTTTTAAAAAAGCTGGATACCCAGCTGCTCTCATTCATCATCGCCCTGCTCATTCTCGAGACCTCTTCCCTCTTTTTGTACGGTTGGAACCCCGAAAATGCATTGCTCTGCATTCTTAACTCCGTGGCTGTGTCGCTTGCTTCCAACGGCACATATGATATACTGCACAAAACAGTAACTGTTGCCGAAAAGGAGAAAAACAATGGCTGAACTAAACGGGATCGACGTATCCTCTGCCCAGGGTGTGATAGACTGGGCAAAGGTGAAAGCCTCCGGCGAGGTGGATTTTGTCATTATCCGCACAAGCTACGGCTGGAGCACCCTGCCCGATGCGCAGACCGATAAATTTTTTAGGGCAAACGTTGCCGGCTGCGAGGAACAGGGCATCCCCTACGGACTCTACCACTATTCCTACTGCATCCGCCCCGAAAATGCCCGCCGCGAGGCACAGTATTTTTTGAACACCATCAAGGACACCCATCCCACCTTCCCGGTTTTTATGGATATTGAGGACCCTTCGCAGCAAAAGCTGGACCGCAGCACCCTCACCCAAATTGCCTATGATTTTTGCGATGAGGTGGAAAAGGCAGGTTATTACGTGGGCATCTATTCCTACAAAAACTTTTTGGAAAACAATCTGGATATGTCTGCCCTGAGCAGGTTTGACGTATGGGTGGCACAGCTCTCTGCCGTGAACACCTACAACGGCAGCTACGGAATGTGGCAGCACAGCTGGAGCGGCAGCGTCAGCGGCATAAACGGCAGCGTGGACCTCAACACCGCCTACCGCAACTACCCCGCTATCATAAAAAACAGCGGAAAAGACATCTCCGTCGCATCACGGGATATCGATATCTCGCTGCGCATAACCACCTCTCCCATCGAGCAGGAC
>JAFSHJ010000143.1 GCA_017440425.1 Oscillospiraceae bacterium
GATTCTGGAAATTGCTCAGATGTCGGGATTTGCAGACTATACTAACTTTGTAAGGCGATTTAAAAAAATATTTGGTTTGACACCTACCGAATTTCGCAGAACAAGTTCAATTGCCAATATGGCAGATATCAATAAATAAAAAAGGTTCTTTCCGCAGATAAAAAGGAGCCGGCGTAAAATACGGAAGTGTATCGGAGGTGCTTATTCCGCTTCTTCCGGCACGGGCCAAAAATAAAGAGGGATATGTCGAGGAGTTTGCAGTTGCAGGCTTCGCCGTGGAGAATTTCGTTGAGATGGATGTTTCTGCAGCAATCCCGCACTCGGCTACTGTTTATGCAAGAAAAAAGCTGCGCCAACACACCGAGCAAACTAATATTATATAATGTAAGGCCGCCGGCAGAGATATGTCGGCGGTTTTTTGTTTACAAAAAAGATCAACAAGGCTGTTGACAAACAATAGCTGTTGTGTTATACTCATTTGGGTTAATTTAAAGATTGAGAAAAAATCACTAAAAGGAAATGATCATGGCAGGAAAGATAATAAGTGAAATAAAGGCTAATCTGGAATATCTGAGCGGAGTTGAAAGAAAAATTGCCGAGCAGATAATTGCAGACCCCAAGAAATTTACAACATATTCCATGGCGGAGCTGTCGGAAGAGGCAGGGGTTTCGCAGGGAAGCATAATAAACTTTGCCAACAAGTTTTCGGGCGGAGGTTTTTCCAACCTCAAGCTCAAAATAGCGGAGGGGCTATCCGAGCTGACAGTACCTGCATTCAGCGATGTGGAGAGTTCCGACAGTGTGATGACGGTGTTGCGAAAGGTGACGGCAAGCACGGAAGAGGCACTTGACAGCGTGGCAAAGCTGAACGGAGAAGATGGACTCAAGAGTGCCGCAGAGATGATACTGAAGGCAAAAAAGGTGGAAATATACGGTGTTTACCGCTCGGCGGTGGTGGCAACGGATTTCTACTATCAGCTTTTGCAGCTGGGCATACCGGTATCATCGGAGAGCGACGTTTTATCCTGCACATTGTCTGCGGCAATGCTGGATAGCGGCTCGGTGGTGGTTGCGGTGTCGTCATCGGGAAAGACGAAGGATATTATTGATGCGGTGAAGATGGCAAAGAGCAGAGGCGTGAAGATCGTGGGCATTACGGCAAACAGAAATTCGCCGTTGGCTAATATGTCGGACATTGTGCTCACAGCTCCCGCCAGCGGAAACTCCATCACAAGGTGGTCCGGCGAGGTGCGCTTCTCGCAGATGCTGATAACGGATACCATCTGCGACTATCTGCGAAGCAGAATAGACGAGAGCGGAGAGAAAAATTATTTTATGGTGAGTGATATTCTCAGCTCACACAGTATTGAGGATTGAGGAAGAAAAATGGCAATAAACAAAAAGGCAAAAAATGCAATTTATCTTGGAGTGCTGTGTGCGGCGGCATATCTTGCGGTTTATTTTGCAAGAAACACGCTCAGCGTGGTGGCGCCGCAGATGCTGGAAGAGGGAGTGAGCAGCGAAGAGCTTATCGGCACATTCTCCTCCATGTTTTTCAGCTTTTATGCGGTGGGTCAGCTGATAAACGGTATAATCGGCGATAAAATAAAAGCAAAATATATGATCAGCGGCGGATTGCTGTTTTCCGGCGTGGCAAACGTGATCTTTACATATTTTATAGATGCAAGCAGCGTCGCTGCCATTGCATATGGTATGGTAGGATTTTTCCTCTCCATGATATACGGCCCAATGACCAAGGTGGTTTCGGAGAACACGGATCTGAAATATGCCGTCCGCTGCAGCTTGGGATATACCTTTTCATCCTTTTTGGCGTCACCCATGGCGGGAGTGTTTGCGGCATTTTTTGTGTGGCAGAGCGTACTGAACATCAGCAGCGCAATGCTGGTGGTTATGGCTGTGATCTGTTTCGTCTGTTTTATCTGCTTTGAGAAGAAGGGCGTAGTGAAATACGGTCAGTATAAGGCTGCAAAAGGAGGAAGCAAAAACATAAAGCTGCTGATAAAGCGCAGCATTATAAAATTTTCTTTCGTCGCCATACTGACAGGCGTGGTGCGTACGGCGGTGGTGTTTTGGCTGCCCACCTACATAAGCGAGTATCTCGGATTTTCCCCCGAGCAATCCGCAACCATCTTCACCGTGGCAACCTTCGTGATGTCTTTCACAAGCTTTATTGTAATTTATGTATACGAAAAGCTCAAAAACAACATGGATCTCACTCTGCTGCTGTCTTTTGTTGTGTCGGCGCTTAGCTTTGTGGTGGTGTATCTGGTAAAGGAGCCGACGGTGAATATTATATTTATGGTGCTGGCGGTTATGGGTGCAAACGGTGCGTCCACCATGCTTTGGAGCAGATACTGTCCCAGCCTTTACGACACGGGAATGGTATCCTCTGCCACCGGATTTTTGGATTTCCTCAGCTACATGGCAGCATCCATCTCCAGCAGTCTGTTTGCCAATGCGGCAACCACCATCGGCTGGGGCAGCCTGATCATGGTTTGGGCAGGTCTTATGGTGCTAGGTATTGTTGTGGCTTTGCCTTTGAGAGGAATTTTTGCAAAGTTCCACAAAAGCGAAAAAGCGCAATAAACGAATGATGTGATGTAAACCGCAAAATATTTTAAAATATTTTGCGGTTTTTCCTTGACATTTGAGAACAAGAGTGATATAATAATAAAGCTCGATAAATGAGTATGCGCCATTAGCTCAGCTGGATAGAGCGTCTGGCTACGGACCAGAAGGCCGCGGGTTCGAATCCTACATGGCGCGCCAAAAGCACTTGCTTATGCAGGTGCTTTTTTTATGGAAGTATAAAAAGATTCAATAAGTTTAGGATAGTGAAGATAGATGAGCCATACGGCAAAGGCTGTTAAAGAACAAAAAAGAATAGGTTTTGCCAAAACAGCAGGCGGATGCGTGAGCTTTGTGAAAAAGAATGCGGTGCTTTTTATAGCAATGGCTGCGGCGGTGATAACCAGCATTATCATCCCGCCGGATAAAGCCTATGCGGATTATTTTGACTATAAAACGCTTGCCTGCCTTTTCAGCGTGCTGGCGGTGGTGTGTGCGCTTAAAAACATCAACTTTTTCTATATGCTGGCGAGAAAAGTGGTGCAGCTCTTCAAAAATGCGAGAATGAGCATCCTTGCGCTAGTCTACATAACCTTCATCGGCTCAATGCTCATTGCAAACGATATGGCGCTGCTCACCTTTTTGCCATTGGGATATTTTGTGCTCACCTCCACAAACATGCGGAAATATATGGCATTCACCTTTATCATGCAGAACATTGCCGCAAACCTTGGCGGTATGCTCACACCTTTCGGCAACCCGCAGAACCTCTATCTCTATTCCAAATTCAACATCCCCAACGGCGAGTTTATGAGCATAATGGCGCCGCCTTTTTGCTTATCCATTGTCCTAATCACAATTTGCTGCATCATTTTCGTCAAACCGGAAGAGCTGTATCTTCCCGATGAAAAAATTGTGCTGGAGCCCAAGCGCACGGTGGCATATATGCTGCTGTTTGCACTTTCCATACTCATTGTTTTCAGGGGCATTCCGTATATAGTAGGTCTGCTCATTATTGTGGCGGCACTTTTGTTTCTGGATAGAAAGGCCCTTAAAATGGTGGACTACGGATTGCTGTTCACCTTTGTGTTTTTCTTCATCTTCTCGGGAAATATGGCGAGAATAGATGCCGTGCGTGAGCTGTTTTCCTCGCTGCTGGATAAAAACACGCTGTTGGTGAGTGCGATCTGCTGTCAGTTTATCAGCAATGTGCCCTCTGCAATTTTGCTATCTCAGTTTACACAAAATTATGCCGACCTGCTGCTGGGTGTAAACATCGGCGGTGCGGGAACACTTATTGCGTCGCTGGCAAGTCTCATCACCTTCCGTGAATATGTTAAACACAACCCAAAGCAGGCACTTCGATATGTGGTGCTGTTCTCTGCTTTCAACTTCAGCTTTTGGGGAATTCTTACAGCCTTTATGTTGCTTTTAAAAACTTTTTAACTGCTCCGACCCTCTCACCCGAGAGGGTTTTCTTTTTTGAAGGTACGGCGCTTACGGTACCGCAGATGCCCCCTCTCCGCCTCGCTGCGGCGAGGCTACTCCCCTTGGACGGGGAGCGCCGACATATGTCGGCGGGAGAGGGGGCGTCTGTGGGACCGTGAGCGGCTTGTTCTGCGAGAGTGCAGCTGACCGCACGGAAAAATAATGTTTGACCAAACAAAAAAAGCTCCCGAAATTTTTTCAGGAGCTTTTATATAAAGTTAGGTCACGGCTGGGCAATGGGAACAACGTCATCGGGGAACTGATCCAGCGGATAGAGGGGGCGCTTTACGTTTTTGAAGGGCAGACGGGGCAGGTTGCGGTCGGTGAAGCCCTCGGTGTCGGCATAAAGTGCGGTGCCGATCATTCCCTCATAGCCGCCTTTGAACATCTGATGGGTCTTCTGAATGATAA
>JAFSHJ010000144.1 GCA_017440425.1 Oscillospiraceae bacterium
AGAGATAGTGATATCCGCCTGCGATAAGTCCGTATGCCACAAGTCCGGAGATAAGACCGAGGGTAAGTCCCTCAATGAAGAATGGCAACCTAATGAATGTGTCTGTTGCACCGACATATTTCATTATGCCAATCTCTTTACGGCGGTTAAATACGGTAATTTTGATCGTGTTGGCAATTATCAGCAGAGAAACAGCAATGAGTATTGCAACGATAACGATTCCTGCAATGCCAACAATGTTTTTGAGGTTTACAACGATTCCCGCAACCTCTGTGGGAGCATTCACCTGATAGACGCCTTCAATGGCGTTCAGTTTTTCAAGAGTCTCATCAAGCATATCCAGATTCTTAAGTCTGACATTAAAGGAATCCGGAATTGGGTTATCTTCTATAAGTCCCTGGAAATATTCTTTGTCCTCGCCGAATATCTCCATCTGCTGTGCAAGACCTTCTTCTTTGGAGATAAAATTAATGTGGGTTATGTTGTCTATAATATCTATTTTTTCCTCTATTGCGGCAATTTCTTCATCTGTAACATCGTCATCGAGGAAGATGACCACTTCGTTTTGGTTTTCAATGTATCCCACCATACTGTTGATGTTGAGCGAAAACAGCACGGCAACCCCTATTAAAAGCAAACAAGAAACGAGAACACCAATGGAGGCAAAAGACATAAGTCTGTTGACCCAAAGGCTTCTCATTCCCTCTTTTACAAGATATTTAAAACTTCCAACTCTCATTGCGACCTCCGAAACACTAAGTGCGGAAAACTAAAATTAATAAGACTTAGGCAATCCAATGCCATCGGAAACAACTATACCGTCATTTATGGTGATAACTCTTTTGTTAAAATGGGAAACCAAACCGTGTTCATGTGTTACCATCACAACAGTAACGCCAACCTTGTTGATCTCGCTGAGAAGATCAACTATCTCATAAGAAAGCTGGGGATCGATGTTTCCTGTGGGCTCGTCCGCAATGATAAGCCTTGGATTATTTATAAGTGCTCTTGCAAGCGCAACTCTCTGCTGTTCGCCGCCGGAAAGCTCTTCCGGATAGGCTTTTGCTTTGGAGAGCAATCCAACCAGATTCAAAATATAAGGAACTTTTTTCTTTATCTCTTTGGTGGGAGTGTTTGTTACACGCAGTGCAAATGCCACGTTGTCGTAGATGTTCATATTTGGTATAAGTCTGAAATCCTGAAAAACCACGCCGAGAGATCTTCTGTATGCCGGAATGTGGCGGCGTTTCATTTTCACCAAATCGAACCCGTTGACAACAACACTGCCGGAGGTAGGAACCTCTTCGCGAAGCAAAAGCTTTATAAGTGTGCTCTTTCCTGCTCCCGAGGCTCCTACGATAAAGGCGAACTCTCCGTCTTCAATTGTAAGGTCGACATTATCAAGAGCATGTGTTCCGTTGGGATAGACCTTGCTGACTGAGTTCAGCTCTATCACGTTCTTCACTCCTTAACAGTAACGGTAATAACTTTTAATACTTGGCAGGGTTGGAAGCAAGGTATTTCTTAACCATAAGAGCCACTTTAAAGATGATCGCGTGGTCAAACTCTCTGAGGTCAAGACCTGTGAGCTTCTTGATCTTTTCAAGACGGTATACCAAGGTGTTTCTGTGAACGAAAAGTTTACGTGATGTCTCGGATACGTTGAGGTTGTTTTCGAAGAAACGCTGAATGGTAAACAAAGTCTCGTGGTCGAGGCTTTCAATGGAGCCCTTCTTGAACACTTCTTTGAGGAACATCTCGCAGAGTGTGGTGGGCAGCTGATAGATAAGACGGGCAATTCCCAGGTTATCGTAGCTGACGATATTCTTTTCGGTATCAAACACTTTGCCGACTTCAAGAGCCATCTGAGCTTCTTTAAAGGAACGTGAAAGCTCTTTCACGCTGTCGGAAACGGTACCGATACCTACAACAACGCGGGTGTAGAATTCGCTGCCGAGTGTATCGACAATGGAGCGTGCCAGCTTTTCAAGATCGCCGGATTCTATGCCGCTCTTGATCTCTTTAACAAGAACGATATCGGTATCGCTGATGCTGAAGACGAAATCCTTCTGTTTATCGGGGAACAGATTCTGGATAACATCGTAAGCAGAGATATCGTTGGTGGAGACAATGCGGATAAGCAGAACCACGCGATTGACATCCACGTTAAAGTGAAGCTCTCTTGCCTTTACATAGATGTCACCAAGCAGAATGTTTTCGAGGATGACATTCTTTATAAAGTTGCTTCTGTCGTATTTTTCGTCGTAATACTCTTTGATGCTGGTTAAAGAAATGGCAAGAATTGCGCAGAACTTTGCCGCAGTTTCGTCTGTGCCTTCAACAAACACAGCATAATCGGGCTTGATCCTTGTTCCAAACGGTTTATAGGTGTAACCGTCTCTGATAAAGATGTTGTTAGAATCCCCAAGATCGATAAGCAGATATTCGTTGCGCTCACCAATTTTCGACAAGTCACTGCAAGCGATGGTAGTTGCAGTATCATCAACTACTCCCACAATGCGGTCGATACTGTCTCTCATTTGGTGTACTACACCTTGAAATAATCTGTTAGACATGCTCTTCTACTCCTCTTTTTATGCTGTTGTTCGGCCGGTTCAAAAAAGCGCCTGCCATATACAATCGCAAATATTTGAATATAACTATTTTACACAATTTTGACGAATATTGCAATAGCAAAAACTGAAATAATCATTAAAACAAATTATTTTTTGAAATATTTGTCTATTGCAATATTACCTATTTTGTGCCCGAGAGCACCTCATTCTCTCGTTTCTTCTAATTTTACTACAAAATAACCGCCGATTTGTTACAAAAAAGTAAAATTAAGCGGATTTTTACCGAAAAAAGATTTGTTTATTTTTACATAATCATCTTAAAAAAGAATTTTTTAGCAGAGATTTTTTCTGCGGCATTTGGCATTTTGCACTATGGAATAATGCTTTAGCTAACAGAATAGTATTAAGCGGAAGGAGTTTTGTGAATGAAGTACAAGCTTACAACAGTTATTGCATCGGCATTTTTGATGCTTTTTATCCCCCTGCTCTCCCCTGTTATGCACACCCAAAACACCGACTATTCGGTGCCGTTGAATGATATATTAATCGATTATTTTAAAGAAGACGCCACCTCTTCCGATGAAGAAATATCCCACGAAGACATCGAAGTTCCAAGTGATGATCTCCCTGTTTTTGCGCTGCAATTCAATGAGGATTTCAAAATACTTGACGAAGACAGCGGCAAAATCATAACTGTCTCCGCCATTGAATATATCCGTGGTGCCATTGCTGCGGAGATGCCGTTTACATTCCACGTTCAGGCGCTTGCTGCGCAGGGTGTGGCGGCATACACCAATGCCGTGCGCTCACAGATAAAAGAGAGCACTTCGCCAACACCAGAGCTTAAAGGTGCAGATATTTCCGCGCGCCCCTCTTCATTAAATGGCTGGACTGACGAAAAAACAATAAAAGAATGGTATGGTATATATGCCGATGCAGCGTGGCAAAAAATATGCGAAGCTGCGGATATAGCCTCCGAATACATATTGATATATGATAGCGAGCCTATTGTTGCGGCATATTGTTCTATGTCCTGCGGAACAACCGAAAGCTCGCAAAATGTTTGGGGCGGCGAATTGCCGTATCTCTCATCTGTGGAAAGCATTGGAGACAAACTTGCGCCGGATTTTGCCACAGAAGTTATCATCCCCCCTAAAGAACTTCAAAATATGCTTTCAAAAGAGAATACGGCGTTTGACTTTTCGCTCTCCTACGATAACTGGTTCGGTGAAAAAATGCTGTCGGACAGCGGGTACGTGCTTTTGCAAAACGTATGCGGTGTAGATTTAACCGGACAAAAGCTCCGTAGTATCCTCTCTCTTCGTTCAGCCTGCTTTGATGTCAGTTTCAACGGAACTGCATTTTGCTTTAAAGTAAACGGATATGGTCACGGTGTGGGACTCTCGCAATACGGTGCAGATTATATGGCACGGCAAGGCTGCGATTTTACCGAGATCCTGCAGCATTATTACAAAGATGTGCTGATAGCCCGTGTCATATAATAAAAAATGCTCGCCATCCAAACCGGACAGCGAGCACAAAATTTTAATTAAACTTATTTCTGGGTTTTCTCCAGCTTTTTGAGTTCCTTCTGTTTTGCAAAATAAGTTTTGCTTGCAACGGTTACAACACCCGAGAGGAGAAGCAGGGCAACAAGGTTGGGCAGAGCCATGAGACCGTTGAGTGTATCTGCGATATCCCACATAAGTGTACCGGAGCCGAGAGCACCGAGGATACATACACCAACAAAAATTACCTTGTAAGCACCGATAACATATTTGTTATCTTTAGTCAGATAGCCGAGGCAGCGCTCACCGTAGTAGTTCCATGCAAGAATGGTGGAAAGTGCGAAGAAGAGAAGGCTGATCTGAATGATGGTGCCGCCCCATGTTCCGGGGAGAATTGCATTGAATGCGGTTGTTGCAGCAGCACCCTTGGAAGAATACTCAGCCAAAGCGTCAGCACCGAGGGGAATTCCGGAAAGGATAACTGTAAGACCTGTGATGGAGCAGATGATGATTGTGTCTACGAAAACTTCAAATACACCCCACAGAGCCTGTTCAACGGGTTCTTCTGTGGAAGAGGATGCATGAGCGATAGGAGCAGAACCGAGACCTGCTTCGTTGGAGAATACGCCGCGTGCAAAGCCCTGACGGATAGCTGTCATAATAACGTAACCGAAAATACCGCCGCCAACAGCCTCAAAGCTGAAAGCTCCGGAGAAAATCTGACCAAAAGCTGCAGGGATCTCAGTAACTTTGATTGCAAGAACTGCAATGCCTGCAATAATGTAGAACATGCCCATGAAAGGAACCATAAGTGTGGTTACCTGGCTGATTCTCTTAACGCCGCCGATAGTAATAATTGCAACAACAGCAGCAAGGATGATACCTGCAACCAGCGGGCTGAAGTTAAACAAGCTTGTCATTGCGCCGGAAATTTCGCTGGCCTGTGCAATGTTACCGATACCGAAAGAGGTAAGTGCTCCAAGAACAGCAAAGATAATTGCAAGCCACTTCCACTTTTTGCCGAGACCGTTCTGGATATAGTACATCGGACCACCGGCATATGTACCTTTTTTGTCTGTCTCACGGTATTTCATAGCAAGGATTATCTCAGCATATTTTGTGCACATACCGAAGAATGCGGAAACCCACATCCAGAAGATAGCACCGGGGCCGCCAACAAAGATAGCACCTGTTACACCTGCGATGTTACCGGTACCAACTGTTGCAGCCATAGCTGTTGAAACAGCCTGGAACGGAGAAAGGTTCTTTCCGTGATCCTTACCGGATTTCTTCCAAAGGCTTCCCAAGGTTTTCTTCATAATGAAGCCAAACCAACGAACCTGAATAAATCCGGTGCGGATGGTGAGATAAACACCTGTGCCAACCAACAGAATGAGCATAACGGGACCCCAAGCAAAGCTGTTGACAGCACTGTTGACTTTGGTGATGAATTCGAGCATTGTAGTCTACCCTTTCTTTTTTTATATTTCAACTTAAAATTAAAACAAATAAAAACAGCGAGACAATCGGTACACACAAGACACCGTTTTCTCGCCTTTTGCGCAGCTGTTCACTGCATAAGGTGGTGTCTCTGTCCTTTTTGCCTGAGAGTTTTACGGCAATTTGTGCCGCTTGCACCTTCGGCCCCCGTTTGGTATGGGTGTCTCCAGAGTGCCATCAGCCAACAGTTACGCTGTTAATGCTTCCTGCTGACATCGCCTGGCTATTTAATTATAACTTTAATAAAAAACATTATATAATCATTTTACAATATTGTCAATAGGAATTTATATTTTCTTTATAAAAATTTAAAAGGCTTCTGCTAAGAAGCCTTTTAAACTCAGTTTTGTGCCGAAAATTTCAGTTTTGCCTGAGATATTTTGTTTTGGTCTGCAACTTCGGTCTGATACCATCCACGCTTCTGCATCTCAAGGAATATCTCGTTCTGGATCTGATGCTCCTCTGTGAGGATATTGATAAACTCTGTTTTGATGATCGGAGTTGCACACTCCCCCGCAAAGGTGTTGTAACCGTCGGTCACAAACTTCTGTGAGGAGAGCATATCTCCCAGCATTTCTTTTTCGGAAAAAGCATTTACTTTAGGATCGGTCTGCATTTTCGTTTCCTCCTCAGTTTAAATGTGCAAGCAGTTTATCGTAGTGAGTCTGGTGTCTGGCTGCGATCTGCTCACACTTGGTTTTGATCTGCGGATCGGTGCTTACAGCGGAATACATACGGTATTTTTTGATCAGCAGCTGCTCCACAGAGAGCTGATCCTCAATTGCGGTGAGCTCTTTTGCTGTAATATCAGGCATTTTTACATCTCCTTAACAGATAAAATAAATACCGCCGGACAAAATATCCGACGGTATTATTTTTCCCGTTTTCGCAGGTTTTATTTTTATTAAAAAAATGCAGTTTATACATTTCCCGAATCCGGCGGCAAAACCTCTTTGAAACCCGCCTTCAATTCTCCCACCATATCAAGAGATTTACCAGTTCCGATGGCAACACATTCTATGGGGCGAGGAGCAATTTTTGCCGCAATTCCAATGTGTTCGTGAACAAAGCGGTCAAAACCATGGAGCAAAACGCCGCCGCCGGTCATGACAACACCGCTTTCTTTAAGGTCTCCGACAAGCTCCGGAGGTGCAGATTCAAGAGCCGTGCTGAAAACCTCCATTATCTGCTCCGCAACATCGGTAAGGACAGCGCTTATCTCCTGCCAGGAGACCTCTATCTTTGCAGGCAATCCGTTTGAGGCACTTCTGCCTTTGACTGTCATGGTGCGCGGTGTATCAAAGCCCGACAAAGTTCCTATCTCCAGCTTTATCTTTTCGGCAGTAACTTCCCCGATTATCAGATTATATTTTTTTTGTATATATTTGGCAATGGCTTCATCAAAGCTGTCACCTGCTATTTTTACAGAGCTTTTGGATATGATACCGTCCATAGAGAGCAATGCCACGTCGGTGGTGCCGCCGCCGATATCCAGCATTAAAACACCTTTTGCTTTGGAGAAATCCACACCTGCACCAATTGCAGCAGCAACCGGCTCATCTATCAAAAACACTTTTCGCGCTTCGGCAGCATAAGCGGCATTGATGGCCGCACGCAGCTCAACGTTTGTTATTCCGGAAGGCACGCAGATGGCCACACGGGGTTTGATGATATAAGAATAGCACACCTTGCGGATGAAATAATTCACCATAAGGCTGGTCATTGTATAGTCGGAGATAACTCCTCCAGAAAGCGGACGGATTATCTTTATTCTGTCGGGAGTTTTGCCTCTCATCTCTTCTGCTTCTCTTCCCAGACAGATGACTTCGTTGTTATAAACATCCAAAGCGACAACAGAAGGCTCGTTAAGGAGTATTTTGCGTCTTCCGTATATGAGGATAGACCTGGTGCCAAGGTCGATTCCAATGTCGGCTATCAACTTTTAAGCACCTCCTAAAAATACTTCTTAATCATTCTTAATTATACCAAACCCAAACCCAAAAGGCAACACCCAAGGCAGTTTGGCAAGGCATTTATACGTTTTCTCTCACAGTTGTGGCAAAAGAGACACAGCACACGGATGCTGCTCCGTTTTCTTTCAAAACTTTTGCGCACTCGTTAACAGTTGCACCCGTTGTTATTATGTCATCCACCACAAGAATATGCTTGCCTTTTATATCCGCATTTTCCGCAATTCCTATGGCTCCGGTGAGGTTGGTCAGTCTCTCCTTTGCATTGAGAGATGCCTGATGTTTGGTTTTGCGAAGCTTTACAAGCAGTCCTTTTGTATAATTCTGTCCCAGACATTCTGCAAGCTCTTTTGCAAGCAATTCCGACTGATTATAACCGCGCTTCAGTACGGCCCGCCATCTCATCGGCACACCGACGATATGGTCAAACTGCACCTCACCGAATCTCAACATCAACGCATCTGCCATAAGCGGTGCCATATATTGTTTCAGGGTCGTCATATACTTAAATTTAAAATCGTATACAATGGTTTTGCCTGCTTCATAAAGCTCCACTGCAGAAACGCATGCTTCATAATGCTGCGTGTAGCGTCCGCAGATGCAGTCTTCGGGAGGTTTACCGCATTTCTCGCAGCAGTTTTCGCCTATGATGCCAAGCAGATGCTCGCAATCATTGCAGATCATTCCGTCTGCATACAGCAGTTTTCCGCAAGCTGCACATTTGTTTGGAAAAACAGAATCCCAAAAAATTTTCCAAAATTTACTGAATGATGTTTTCTCCATAACTTCTTCCCTGCGCCAAAAGTTTTCTCAGGTTGCTGTAGCGTATCATTTTGCGGTTGTTTTCCACCATATACGCTATCGAATCCTTGCGTCCAACAATGATCAAAAGCT
Source organism: Oscillospiraceae bacterium (assembly GCA_017440425.1). Taxonomy (GTDB): domain Bacteria; phylum Bacillota; class Clostridia; order Oscillospirales; family Ruminococcaceae; genus SIG526. The sequence continues at coordinate 8,449 of JAFSHJ010000144.1, forward strand.
TTTTTGCCCTTGTTACGGCCGTGTAGAGCAGACTTCTGTAATAGAGTCTCTCTCCGGGATTGGTAAGCACGAGAATGACCACGGAATATTCGCTGCCCTGACTTTTGTGCACCGTGATGGCATAGGCAAGCTCAAGCTCACCGGCATTTTCAAAGGTATATCTTGCCACCTTGTCGTCAAAGATGACATCCACACATCTGTCGTTGCGGTCTATGTTGAGCACCCGTCCTATATCTCCGTTGAAAATCCCTGCTCCCTGCTCCTCTATCTCCGCATCATCTGTGAAATATTTGGATTCGGGAGTGTTTTCGGCATACCTTGTCCACTCTATATCGTAATTATTCCGTGTCTGCATAACTTTATCGCCCACACGGAGTGTTCTCTGTTCGTTTCTGTGTTCCCATTTTCCGTCCCGCTGCGGGTTGAGCACACCCTGCAGCCAATCGTTCAAAGATGCGATTCCTACATTGCCTTTGCGTCCCGGTGCCAGCACCTGAACATCCCATATGCCGGATATCCCGTATTTTTTAGGCAGTCTTTTGGCGCACAGCTCTGCCAAAGTATCTTCTATCTCGTTTGCTGTTGTTCTGTGCATCAAAAAGAAATCGTCTTCTGCCATATTGTTTATGGTTGGCTGTTCTCCGTTTACAATGCGGTGAGCATTGGTGACGATAAGACTCTGTGCTGCCTGACGAAAAACGTGCTTGAGCTGCACTGTATTTATCACTTCGGATACGATCATATCACGCAGCACGCTGCCTGCACTCACCGAAGGCAGCTGGTTGCTGTCTCCCACAAGCACCAGTCTGCTCGTCATACGTATAGCTCTGAGCAAAGCCTCAAACAGCATGGTATCTACCATTGACATCTCGTCTATCACGATAAGATCGTTTTTAAGTTGATTTTTTTCGTTTTTCTTGAACTTGAGCGGCCCGATCGGCGAAGTTTCCTCCGAAAAATCCACTTCAAGCAGACGGTGAATGGTTTTGGCATCCCTTCCCGTCACCTCGGACATACGTTTTGAGGCGCGTCCGGTCGGAGCGGCAAGTACAACGCTTTCCCCCTTCATTTCTGCAAGTTGGATTATGGCATTGAGTATGGTTGTTTTTCCCGTTCCCGGTCCGCCGGTGAGAATGAACACATTGGAGACTGCGGCCTGTCTTATAGCTTCTTTCTGCGTTTCATCGTAGGTTATCCCATTTCGCTCTTCAAGCCGATGTATGAGCTCTGAATCGGGCTCTCGCCTGCCCATTTCCACAGAATTCAGCAGCAATATTTTTCCGGAAATATATGTCTCAGCCTTATAAAGCTCCGGAAGATAGATGTATTCACGTTCTCCGAAATCACGGAGAATAACATCGGTATCACGGATGGTTTCGGTGAGTTCACCCTCCACCTCTTCCGCGTCCACACCGAGGAATGCCTGCGTCATGGCAAGCAGCTTATCTTTAGGCAAGCAGGTGTGTCCGTTTCCGAGGTTGTGCTGGAGAATGTGAAGGATTCCCGCTCTTATGCGATAACCCGAGTTCTTCATCATTCCCAAAGAATAGCCGAGTGCATCTGCTTTTTCAAATGGCAGACCTATCTCCGCATCACAAAGTCTGTAGGGGTTTTCTTTTATTGCAGCGGATGCCATATCACCGTATTTTTTCCATACTTTTACGCATATTCCGGGAGAAAGTCCCAGGCTCGAAAGCTGTGCCATTGCTGTGCGGATCCCGAAGATACGCTTGAACTCTTTTGAAATAGCTTCTGCCTTGCCGATGGAAATGCCCTTTATTTCCGCAAGCTTTTCGGGATAATTATCAATGATATCCAGCGAGGAATCGCCGAATTTATCCGTTATTCTTCTTGCAGTAACCGCACCTATCCCCTTTATTACACCGCTTTCAAGATATTTTCTTATTGCTGTTGCATTTGTGGGCAGGGTTTTAACGCACATCTCAACTTTAAACTGGTCGCCGTAAGTTGGGTGCTGCATATAATAGCCGGTGAGAGTGACGTCCTCACCGACCTGTACATCGTCTATTTCTCCAACGGCACTTATGAGCGTTCCCGCCGCATTTATCTCCATAACGGTAAAACCGTTCTGCGGGTTGCGGTAGATGATGTGCTCAATGTTTCCGCTGAGCTCTTCTATGTTTTGCTCCTGCTGAATATCCTGCATCTGTGCTTTCCTGTTCCCGGTTTAAGGCGCTTTACTGTTTAGCAAACCTATGTTCTTCTTTTATTATAACAGTATAATATGCAAAACGCAACAAAATCTTATCTTCTTTTTATCTCCTCAAGTATCCTGTCGGTCATTTCGCTCTCGCTTATAACATCTCCGTAAAATCTGCTGCAGAGTTCCTTTGCTGCATCATCCGCACCGTTGTCAACCAGAAGTATCTCTCCGTTTACACCCGATTTTTCCAATGCCGTTCTTGCGGAATTTATCTCGCCTTCCAAATTATCGATCTCTTTAACAGCGATCACAGCAAAGAGACACACCTTGTTTTTGCGCCATATCCGCCCTCTTATCCCTACTATAATGTCGGCAAAACCTATCGACATAAGCAGGCAGGCGGCTATTATTAATACCACCCGTGCAGTTGAAAGCAAAATTTGCACTATATCCATATCACTACCTCCATACGGCTGTTTTTCAATGTATTTTATGCCGCACACAGAAAAGTGGTTATTGTTTTTAGGCTGATAATGGCTTTTGCAGGGTAAGCTTTGTGATAAATATTTTCCGTATTTTCAAAAAAGGTGTTTATTTTCCCTTTTGTTTGTGCTATAATAATCACGCTTGATCAAAC
>JAFSHJ010000145.1 GCA_017440425.1 Oscillospiraceae bacterium
GTCTATGCAGTCTAGTTCGGAATGCGTACGGAAAGCTTCCCCTATAAAAAGGGCGATATAGTTGATGCTGTGGCATCCTGCGATGTGAACTTCTATAATGGAGAAGAGCGGGTAAACATAAAGCTCAAGGACGTTCGTCTTTCCTCTGTTGTGCAGGACGAGATAATAGAGGGAAGGCAGCGGTATGAGAGCTTCAGACGTGCCGAAAGCTGCATGATAAAAGAGGCAGACGTTCCCAAGAGAGAACAGCTTGCCGCAGTATACAGATATCTCAAAGAAGAGGGCGGTTTCTGTTTTGACAGAGACGAGCTCTATTGCAGAGTTGCAGACAGAATAGGCAGCTACTGCGCTTTGTGCGTTGCGTTGGATGCCTTTGAAGAGACAGGCTTAACAGAAAGCGGCGCAAACGGTGCAGAAGCAGGCAGCGAAGCAGGAATAAAGATCAGAAACGTGACAGGAAAGGTAGATATAGAGCACTCTGCTGCCATATCGATGATAAGGCTCAGGGCAGAGCAGGCGCAGCCGAAAAGCTAAGGCTGCGGAAAAGAAAGGCTACTACAATGGAGAATCTTTACAGCAAGATCGAAGCCGCAATGGAAAAAAGCGGAAAACAATATGATAAAGAGTTGATACGTGCCGCATATGACCTGGCAGAAAAATCTCACGAGGGTCAGCTGCGCCAATCCGGAGAGCCTTATATAACCCATCCGGTGGCGGTAACGCTTATCCTCATCGAATACGGAATGGATTCGGAGACCATTGCCGCAGCGCTGCTGCACGATGTTGTGGAGGACACGGGTGTAACGCTGGAAGAGGTGACAAAGCAGTTTGGCAATTCCATTGCACTGTTGGTGGACGGTGTAACCAAGCTGACAAAAATGTCCTTCTCCACAAAAGAGGAGCAGCAGGCGGAAAACGTGCGCAAAATGCTGCTGGCAATGGCGCAGGATGTTCGTGTTATAATCATCAAACTTGCGGACAGACTTCACAATATGCGCACAATGAAGTTTAAATCCGACATAAAACAGCGTCAAAAAGCGTTGGAGACCATGGAGGTCTATGCTCCGTTGGCACACCGTCTGGGAATCCGTGCCATCAAAGAAGAGCTGGAAGATACCGCAATAGAGATACTGGATCCGATTGCTTATGCCGAGATCGAAGAACATATCAATATGGAAAAGAGCGAGATGGATAACTTTATCAAAGAGATAAAGGAAAAGATATCCGCACGGCTCGGCAACGAGTTTGAGAATGTCTATGTTGAGGGAAGAGTAAAAAGCGTATATGGCATCTACCGCAAGGTGTATATGGGCGGACGTGACTTCGAATCCGTTTACGATATCTATGCCGTGCGCGTTATCGTTAATTCCGTCACAGAGTGCTACAGCGTGCTGGGTATGATACACGATATGTTCACCCTCATTCCCAACCGTTTCAAGGATTACATCTCCACCCCCAAGCAGAACATGTATCAGTCTCTGCACACGACCGTAATGGATAAATCCAGCAGCAACCATTTCCCGTTTGAAGTGCAGATACGCACATGGGAGATGCACCACACAGCGGAATACGGCATTGCTGCCCATTGGAAATATAAAGCAGGTGTTTCCGGCAACGACAAGCTGGATGAGCGTCTTGAGTGGGTTCGCAAAATGCTGGAGGCACAGAAAGAATCGGATGCAACCGACCTTGTGCGCTCCATCAAATCCGATCTCTCTCCCGACGAGGTGTTTGTATACACTCCGAAGGGCGACGTTAAGAGTCTGCCCGCAGGCGCAACCGTAATAGATTTTGCCTATGCCATCCACACGCAGGTAGGCAACAGAATGGTGGGTGCAAAGGTTGACGGCAGAATGGTTTCGCTGGATTTCCGTGTGAAAACCGGAATGATAGTTGAGATAATCACCTCAAGCGCCAAGGACAGAGGTCCCAGCCGAGATTGGCTTAACATCGTCCAGACGGGAGAGGCACGCAGTAAGATAAGGGCCTGGTTCAAGAAGGAGCGCCGAGAGGAAAACATTGCACAGGGCAAAGAGGATATCGAAAGAGAGTTTAAGCGCAACAACATCGTTCTCTCCGAAGAGGAATATGCGAAGTTTATAGATGAGGTTGCACGTAGACAGAAATTCCCCTCCACAGAAGAGTTCTATGCTGCAATAGGCTACGGCGGAATTGCCCTTTCCAAGATAATTCCCAGAATAAAGGACGACTATCAAAAGGCATATAAGACAGATGAAGCCGCAAAGCTTGAGAAGGCAATGGCCAAAAACCGCAAGGAGAAAAAGACATCCAGCGGTGTTATCATTGAGGAGCTCGATGAGTGTCTGGTCAAGTTTGCACGCTGCTGCAACCCGCTGCCAGGTGACGATATCGTGGGCTTTGTCACAAGAGGCTACGGTGTTTCGGTGCACAAGCGCGAGTGCGTGAACGTGATAAATGCCATCAACAGCGAATCCACAGCAGGACGTTGGGTGAACGCACGTTGGGACAGCGCACAGTTTGAGCGCTATATGTCTGCAATCGAGATAAGCGCAAACGACAGAGACGGTCTGCTTGCAGACGTCAGCATTGCGCTGCTCAACATGAAGATACCCATCCACACACTCAACGCAAAAGAGTGCAAGGATGGAATGGCAAGCATCAAGATCACCATTGAGGTGGGCAGTCTTGAACAGCTCACAAAGGTTATGGATAAGTTCAAGGCTATCCGTGGAGTTATAAGCGTTGAGCGCTGCAGCCAGTAATTGAACTGCTGCGTGTATTCATACTAATGCCAAACGGGAGCGGGATATGGATTGTTTAAAGGATATATTTGAAAAATGGACACCGATCGAAAGCTTGGGCAATCGTTACGATGTGGATAAAATAAGATATTGCGAAGAGGGTATATCCTTTGATGTTTCCGTTGACGAAAAAGAACCTGCACCGGAGATTGTTAGGGAGTTTCAGATTGTCTGGAATTTTTGCGATGTAATTTCTTATCATGTGACGGATGAAACATACAGAGCAGATTGCTGGGGTTTGGATTTTGAAAACGATGGAAGATTCTATATAAGCCAAAAATCCGATTATATAGCGGAGTTGAGAAAAAGAAGTCCGTTGCTTCCGGATAATGTTATTCATTTTCTTATTGTTGGGAGCAATACGGTTATCGATGTTTTGGCAAAAGAATATCCAACAGTAAAAGCTTTGGATGTGTGATCCATTAAGGAGAATAAATAATATGAAGCTTGTTATACAGAGAGTCAGCGGAGCATCTGTGGTCTCCGACGGTGTTTTCGGTGGTGAAATTGGCAAAGGACTTGCGGTTTTTTGCGGTGTTGCTCAGGGAGACACAGAAGCCCAGGCGGATTTTCTTGCTGCAAAGCTGCTCAACCTCAGAATATTTGAAGACGAAAACCAAAAAATGAATCTTTCCGTCAAGGATATCGGAGGAGAATTGCTGGTCATATCCAACTTTACACTTTTTGCGGATTGCAGCCACGGCAACAGACCTTATTTTGCAGCTGCAATGGAGCCCAATGAGGCAAACCGCCTTTACAGATATTTTGTGGATAAACTGGAAGAGCTTTTCGGCAAAAGACCGGTCACGGGAGTTTTTGCCGCAGATATGCAGGTGAAGGTGGATAACGACGGTCCCGTCACCATTATAATGAACACCGACGAGATAATGAAAAAGAAGTAATTTTGTTAAGGAGCGCAACATGAAGATATTCCAGACAGTGGTGGGAATGCTCGGAACAAACTGCTTTCTGCTGGTCTCCGGCAATGAGGCGGCAATTGTTGACCCGGGTGCGACCGCAGGAAGAATAATAGAATTTGCGGATAAAATTTGCGGGGAAGAGGGAACGGTAAAATATATCCTTCTCACTCACGGACATTTTGATCACATCGGTGCTGTTGCGGAGCTTAAAGCTCACTACAATGCCGAAGTCTGCATCCACAAGGATGATGCCGACCGATTGGTGAATACCGACAACTATGAGAGATATCTCGAACGTGTCAAGCCACTTGAGGGCGGAGCAGATAAATTGCTGAACGACGGTGATATGCTTCCCTTGGGCGATGAGTTCATAGAGGTCATCCATCTTCCGGGACACACTCCCGGCGGAGTTGCCTATAAAAACGGAGAGATACTCGTCACCGGAGACACTCTGTTCCACGGAAGCATCGGCCGCACCGATCTCATCGGCGGCAACCAAAGGGTACTTATGAGCTCTCTTGCCAAGATCTACCGTCTGGAGGGAGATTATACCGTCTACCCCGGACACGAAGAAAACTCTACATTGGAGGAAGAGCGCGCATACAATTTTTATATGCGTGATGCGATAAAACGAGGATTATGATAACACTTGTTCTCTGCGGAAACAATTTTAAATATGAGCTGGAAGCGGTATGCCGCATTTTTGTGGGCAGCATGAAGATAGTTACGGTTAACGGAGATGCCGTTACCGATGATATGCTTGCCGACGGAAACGGTGTTGTTTTTGCTGCAATGCGTGAGTGCGAAGATGGCAACACGGGGCTTTATGCAAGAGTAAGCTTTGCAGAGAGAAGCTCCGAGAAGACCGAGGTGCTCTGCGGCAAAGCGGCAGACAATGAAAAAGAGTGCGAAAGACTGCTTGCCATCGCCGTTTATAAGGCTTTCTGCGAGATAACGGAGAGAACCCCTGCGTGGGGTATCCTCACCGGAATAAGACCGGTCAAATTGGTATATAAATATTGGGAGAAGGGTTTTTCCGACGAAGAGACCGCAAAGGCGCTTGCTGAGAAATATCTTGTCTCGCCTAAAAAATGCGAGGTGCTGCTGCGCACCGCTCACAGAGAGAAGCTGGCGGTGGAGCTTTCGGAAGAAAAATCCTTCAGCCTCTATCTTGCCGTGCCGTTTTGTCCCACAAGGTGCAAATATTGCTCTTTTGTCTCGCATTCGGTGGATAAGGCAGGCAAACTGGTGGATGAATACGCCGAACTGCTGCAGCAGGAGATCAGGCACACAGGACACATTGCAAAAGAGCTGGGACTTCGCCTTGAAACGGTATATATGGGCGGAGGCACACCAACAACGTTTTCGGCAAATCAGCTGCACAGCGTGCTTTCGGAGGTGCAGAACAGCTTTGATCTCTCCACAATAAGAGAGTTCACCGTTGAGGCAGGCAGACCCGACACCATTACAGCAGATAAAATGGCTGCACTTATAGATTGCGGA
>JAFSHJ010000146.1 GCA_017440425.1 Oscillospiraceae bacterium
CACGGCGTATTCGTTGGCTCCATCATGGCTTCCGAGACAACCGCAGCTGCAACAGGTGCAGTAGGTGTTGTTCGTCGTGACCCCATGGCAATGCTTCCCTTCTGCGGTTACCACATGGGCGATTACTTCGCACATTGGATCGAGATCGGTAAAAAGCTTGGCGACAAGGCTCCCAAGATCTTCAACGTTAACTGGTTCCGCACCGATGACGAAGGCCACTTCATCTGGCCGGGATTCGGCGACAACATGCGCGTTCTCATGTGGATCCTTGGCCGCTGCGCAGGCGAAGCTGATGCTGTTGAAACAGCTATCGGTTACGAGCCCAAGCCCGAAGACATCGAGATCGAAGGTCTTGACATTGACGTTGATACCATCGCAGAGCTCCTCAAAGTTGACAACGAGCTTTGGAAGGAAGAGGCAAAGGGCATCCACGAGTTCTATGCTAAGTTCGGCGATCACCTGCCCAAGGAACTCAACGATCAGCTTGCTAAACTCGAAGCTAACCTGTAAGTCTTATTCAGACACAATAAATCATTCAGATAAAACGACCCCGAATCGCTTGATTCGGGGTCGTTTTTTGGTATCAACGGTATGTCATAAACAAACTATACATTCTTCGAGATATTTTTGTGGCTGACGTATAATTGCTTTATTCTTCTAATATTCACAGCAATCCTTTTGCCGGTAAGAAATTGCTATAAATCACAATGCTTCTTAATAAAAGTCAAATAATCAAAGTTAATAAACTTCAAACTCTGCAAAATATGTCTTGTTATCTATTACCTTTTCCAATCTGTACCGTCCGGGCTTAATTCGTCCCTTAACACTCTCTTTCAAGCTCCTGCACTGCCACTTCTTTATTGTATGAGGAGGACAAGGCGTGCCCGTCATTTCAATAGTGAGATCCACCGGTTTAAGGCTGAGCCATTTTCCCTTCTCATATCTGGAAAAAGTTTCCCCTCCTCCATGTATGTCCACTTCCTTGAGAGAATTGTTCACAACGGTATATGTGAGTGGTTCTTTGCTTTTGGCAGAATATTTTTCCTGCGGCATTTCAAGATGGATCCCCTCATCAAAGATAACCGTATCTTCAATCAGTTCAATTTCTGCAGAGAAAGGCTCTTCATCGGGAATGGGGATCTCCAACTTATATCGACCTGCGGGTATATACGGCAGAGAATCCTTTAGATAGACGCCTTCGGGAAGCAGTTGAAAGAAATAAAAGTAAAAACTTGAAGTAACTTTGCTGTTTATAATCTTTTTGCCATATTCATCAGTTTTGGTTTTTCCGTCGGAATCATAGTCTATTAAAACATAGCCCTCTTCCGTTTTGTAGTAAACATTATAATCACCGCCGGTAAGGTAGATATCATCGTCGCTGTTGTTTATCAACTCCAGACTGACACCACCATATGCTGTAGCTATAGAATTTCTCCCCAAAACAGCAACAAACTCTTTATCATAAATGGGCTCATCTTCTGCCACGGAAGAGGTTTCTTTATCCGGTTTTATAGGTGTCTCGACGGGAGGTCTTGATGAAGATTCTGTCTGCGCACACCCTGCCAAAACCAACAGAACAAGCATCAAAGAAATTGTTATTATGTGTTTCTTGCTCTTCATGTTATACCTCCTTCCAAAGCTTTGAAACAAAATATCTTTCTTCCCCTTTATATTACCATATATTTTAATGGTATACAATATTTTCGATAAAAAGATTATATTATGTTAAAAGTAAATGATTAAAATATATAAAATACAGCATTTTGTGGACAGTAGAACACGGTTCTATGGCGGGTCTCTATTTGGTAGAGAGCGTGAAAAGGCAGATTCTATTGAGGAGAGGACAACAATAGAGAGGAGAAAAGAGGTGTAGGTTGTGTTACGGACGGTGTGAGAGTTATAATATCAGATGTAATAACCCAAGGGGGAAAAATATGAAAAGAACAAAGCTGAAAGAAAGGTTGCTTCCCGATTACACAAAAGGGGAGGAGATATTCAATATGGTATCCCACATTGTGGGCGGTGCGCTGGGTGTTGTGGCGCTGGTTGCCTGCGTTGCTATCTCCGCAAAAAAGGGCAACCTCTGCGGAGTGATAAGTGGAGTTGTCTACGGAATATCACTGATAGCCCTCTACTGTATGTCCAGCATCTATCACGGCTTGCGTGACGGCACGGCAAAAAAAGTTATGCAGGTGATGTACCATTGCACCATATATTTTCTCATAGGCGGCACCTATACTCCCATCGTGCTCTGTGCAATACGCAAGGTTTCACCGGGCTGGGCGTGGACCATCTTCGGAATTGTGTGGGGATTGGCGGCAATGGCAACCGTGTTCACCGCCATCGACCTGAAAAAATATTCCAAGCTGTCAATGATATGCTACATTGGAATGGGTTGGTGCGTTATGCTTGCGGCAAAACCCACCGTGCAGGCGATTGCACTCCCGGGACTCATTTTGCTGCTGGCAGGCGGCATAGCCTACACCGTGGGCGCGGTAATATACGGCATTGCAAAAAAACACAGATATATGCACTCGGTGTTCCATCTGTTTGTGCTGTTGGGCAGCATCCTGCAGTTTTTGTGCATCGTCCTCTATGTAATTTGACAACGTATCCTCCTTACACCATAGAAAAAGCGGCGGCACCCTTTCGTTGTGAAGGGTGCCGTCGTGCTTATTTGAATATGTATTTTATCTGGACCATCTGTCAACAAGCGCATCCAATGCGGAGGTGACGCTGTCGAAAAGGGTATTTTTGGTGGGTCTCACGTTAAGATACTGTGTGCGTTTTACGGGAGCAACATTCTTCAAAGCCGCCGTGTTTTGCATATCGCCCAGCTTCTGCGATGCGGTGAAAACCGAAGTTTCAATGCGGGCAAGCTTGCGCTCTGCGGTGTTGAGGGCATCTGCGGTAAGCCTGCGTATCTCGTGAAGCTCATCCTTGAAGGAGGCAAATTCGTCGTTGATGTAGGCGAGGCGGTTGTTGGCATCGGCAAGCTGGCGCTTGGCGGTGGTCTCAGCCTCGGCTTTGATCTGCTCGCACTCTGCGGAGACGGTGACGAGTGTGGCTGCGGATGCCTCTGCGTCTGCAACGGCTGCCTTATATTTTTCTTCAAGTTCAAGGCGCTCTGCGGTTATGGCTTCCAGCTGTGCGGTGAGGGTATCCACAGACTTCTGTGCCTCGGTGCAGTTGGCGGAAAGCACGTTCACCTCTGCCCTTAGGGTGGTGATAAGCGCATCGTTTTCGTCTGCTGTCTGTTTAAGGGCTGCGTTTTGGGCTTTGAGCTCGTCGTTTTCTGCCTGCAGAGCGGTATAGCTGTCGGCAAGGGCTTCCAGTTTTGCATCCTTTTCTTTGTTCAGCTCCTGCAGATGGGTGAGCTCGGTGCGTAGTCCCGTGGAATAGTTGACTGCTATCTGTGCGCGGTTTTGCTCGTTGGCGAGCTGTGCCGCAGTTTCGGCAGCTTCGTCGGAAATACGCTGATTTTCGGCGGTGAGCGTATCTATCTGAGCGTTCAGGTCTTTTTTATCCTGCTCGTACTGATAAGACATTTTATCAAAATATGCAAGCACGTCGGACTTATTGAATCCGCCCAAAAATGCCTTTTTAAAAATTCCGTTGGGCTTGGACAAGTGAACACCCTCCTTTAAAAAATTCCACTAAATAAAGTATACCATAAAAAAATTAAAAGTAAATAAGTTGGGAAGAATTTTAATTTGGTTTTATCTTCCCAAACCATCAAAAAAGCGGACACAGCCTGATACTATGTATTGCTGTGTCCGTTTTCGTCGGATGTGAGACCGAAGCTTATTGTAAGGGCTCTGTCTATCATACCCATGGAATTGTCGTCAATGCGTCCCATGCGTTCTTTCAGGCGTTTTTTGTCAATGGTTCTTATCTGTTCCAGCAGCACGATGGAATCTTTGGAAAGTCCGCAGCTGCGGGATTCCAGTTCAATGTGTGTGGGAAGCTTGCTCTTTTCACGCTGACTGGTTATGGCTGCGGCAATAACGGTTGGGCTGTAGCGGTTGCCAACGTCGTTCTGCACTATCAGCACGGGACGGATGCCGCCCTGCTCCGAACCCACAACGGGACTCAGATCGGCATAGTAAATTTCTCCTCTTTTAACATTCATATGGTTCACGCTCCAATGCGGATTATCCGAAAAAATTTTGC
>JAFSHJ010000147.1 GCA_017440425.1 Oscillospiraceae bacterium
AAGGCATTGGCGAAGAGCATCCTCATGGCGTTCTGTGCTTTTACATCGGTTACCGCAACCTTGCGGAAGCGTTCCAGAATGTCGTTCCACAGAGTCATAGGCATGCCATAAAGACACCTGCTGTCTCCCTTACCCATCATGTCGCGGGTAATGATGACGGTGTCTCCCAAATCGTCGCGCCACTTGGCAGGAATAAACACCCTGCCTTTCGCGTCCACGCTATGTTCGAATGAACTGATAAGCACGCGGATGCCTCCATACTCACAGCGGTTTTAGATATACTTCTACCGCTATTTAGTTAGTTGCATTATAGCACCGTGTCCACCACTTTGCAACACTTTTAACCATTTTAATGCTCTTTTGATGTATTTTTACCTTCTTTTTAATTCGATCTGCCCTTTCTCCGCTTTGGGGACAAAATCCAAAGAATAAAAAAAGAACCGCAGGCATCTCCCGCGGTTAAATTTCTGCTATCAATTTTGGGTTGAATTCCAGATGGTCGGCAGAGCAGAGAATGTATTCCACTCCGTTTCGCTCCCCTTCAAAGGCATTACGGCAGGACTTGCCGTGAAGATGCCCATACACAACGGTTTTTACGCCATATTTTTCAAAGAGTTCGGTAAAGCCGCTGGGCTGTCTTCGCTCATTAAAGGGAGGATAATGCATCATGACAATACGCAGGCCATTTTTCGGCATACTGGAAAGGGAAAGACCTAAACGTGAAACCTCTCGATCATAAATTTTTTGATCTTCCGCTTCATGAAAATTGACGCTTCCCGGGCACATCCAGCCTCTGGAGCCCGCTATTACCACGTTTTCCAGCTCTACAGCATCGTTTTGCAGCGCCCACATATCCTTTGGCAGAATTGAGCGCACCTTTGACACGGAGTTCCACCAATAATCGTGGTTCCCACGCATTATGACCTTGCGACCCGGCAAATCGCCTATAAAGCGGATATCCGCTTCCGCATCCTTAAGCTGCATTGCCCAGCTTATATCTCCGGGTATAAGCACAAGATCATTCGGCTCTACCGCATCTTTCCACGCCTGAGCAACGCGTTGGCTGTGATTATCCCAATTGGAGCCAAACACGTCCATAGGCTTATCCGAGGAAAGGGAAAGGTGCAGATCGCCTATTGCAAATATTCTCATGGGTTGCCCCATTCGTCAAATTCTTCTTCGTCCTGAACGAGATCTTCGTCGCTGTCCATATCGCCGCCCAGCTCCTTGTCGATCTCCTCAAGTTCCATCTCGGGAATATCGTTTTCTTCATCGTCAAGGGGCATATCCAGCTCGTGCATATCGTCAACGGCGTTCTCTGCCATTTCGTCAACAAGCTTTTCAAGGTTTTCCTGACGGCGCACTTCTCTAAGACAGATGGCACACAGTTCGCTTCCGCGTACGGCGGGGTTCTCTCCGCACTCAGAGCAGATGGTTATCAGTTCGTCTGCCTCAACTTCGCCTTTCATATGCCTTTTGCAGACATTGCAGACCTGCTCGTCATCGCGTATGTAGTTAAGCTCACATCTCGGGCACTTTCTGAGACCCATAATACATCCTCCGGAAAGGGCAGCTATGCAGCCCCTGTTTCTTTGTACATTATTATGCTTAAGGGGTTACTCTATGTCAATAGAGGTTTTGCCCTTTTCATCAATTATCTGTTCTTCTCTTGCGCTCAACAGCTTTGCATCTTCTACTATCTGCCCCATGCGTTTGATCACAGCATCCTTGCCCTCGCCTGTTTCGGAGGAATACGGAATTGCCGCAGGGGGTGCGCCAAGCTGCTTTGCTGCGGCGTTTGCCGATTGCTGCCGCTTGGATTTGGAGAGTTTGTCCGACTTGGTAGCTATCAAAGTATATGGCACATTGTAGTAAATTATCCACTGAAGCATCTGTTTGTCTTCCGCAGTGGGAGCGTGCCTTATATCTATCAGCATGAAAATGTGGTCAACTCTGCCTGAGGAAAGGTAGGTTTCCATAAGCATGCCCCACTTTTCCTGCTCGGTTTTAGGGGCTTTGGCAAAGCCGTAACCCGGAAGATCCACAAGGTAAAAGTCGCGGTTTAT
>JAFSHJ010000148.1 GCA_017440425.1 Oscillospiraceae bacterium
ATACCCACAGAGCCGTTTACCAGCAGCTGGGGGAATCTGGAGGGAAGCACGGCAGGTTCTTTTTTGCTCTCATCGTAGTTTGGAACAAACTCAACCGTGTTCTTCTCTATATCGGAGAACATATGCAGGGCAAGCTTATCCAGCCTTGCCTCGGTGTAACGGTAAGCTGCAGGGGGGTCGCCGTCCACAGAGCCGAAGTTACCGTGTCCGTCAACAAGAGGATATCTCATTGAGAAATCCTGCGCGAGACGCACCATTGCATCGTAAACGCTGGCGTCGCCGTGGGGATGGTAACTACCGAGCACGGAACCGACGGTATCCGCAGATTTTTTATAAGCTTTGTCCGGAGTAAGGTTTCTCTCATACATTGTGTAGAGGATTCTTCTGTGTACCGGCTTGAGACCGTCCTTAACATCCGGAAGTGCTCTCGATGTTATGACCGACATGGAGTAATCGAGAAACGAGTTTTTCATCTCTCTCTCAATATCGGCATTTATAAGCTGTTTTGCATTGTATTCCATAATAAACCGTGCCTTCCTTATACGTCGAGGTTACGCACATATTTTGCGTTTCTCTCAATAAACTCACGTCTTGGCTCAACCTTGTCACCCATCAGCATTGTGAACACCGCATCTGCACGGGCGGCGTCATCCATCTCAATTCTGATCATAAGACGGTTTTCGGGGTTCATTGTGGTCTCCCAAAGCTGTTCGGGGTTCATTTCACCAAGACCTTTATAGCGCTGAATGGAGATCTTGCCGGTGTTGCCGGGTGCAAGCTCTTCCATGCTCTTCTGCAGCTCTTTTTCAAGATAGACGTATTTCACCTGCTTGCCGTAGGAGAGCTTATAGAGCGGAGGCTGTGCAATGTATATGTGACCCTGCTCGATAAGGGGACGCATGAAGCGGAAGAAGAAGGTGAGCAAAAGTGTTCTGATATGGTGTCCGTCAACGTCGGCATCGGCCATGATGATGACCTTGTCATATCTCAGCTTGGATACATCCAGATCTTCGCCGATTCCGCAGCCCAGCGCAAGCACCACCGGCATCAGCTTATCGTTGCCGTAAACCTTGTCGTGCCGTGCCTTTTCAACGTTGAGCATTTTACCCCACAGAGGAAGGATAGCCTGGAAGGTCCTGTCGCGTCCGCTCTTTGCGGAACCGCCTGCGGAGTCTCCCTCTACGATGTAAATTTCGGTGTTTTCGCGGTTTTTATTGGAGCAGTCTGCCAGCTTGCCGGGAAGTGCGGCGGTCTCCAGCACGGATTTTCTTCTCGTCTGGTCTCTTGCCTTTCGTGCAGCTTCTCTTGCCCTTGCAGCCTGCATGGATTTTTCAAAAATTATCTTTGCAATGCCGGGGTTTTCTTCAAAATAGGTCATAAGCTGGTTGTATACCGTGGATTCCACCAGTCCTCTTATCTCGGTGTTACCCAGCTTTGCCTTGGTCTGTCCCTCAAACTGTGCTTCCAGCAGCTTGACGGAGACGATGGCTATCATACCCTCACGCACATCTTCGCCGGAGAGATTCTTCTCGCTTTCTTTGATGAGACCTCTCTTGCGTCCGTAATCGTTGAAGGCACGGGTCATTGCGTTTTTGAAGCCGATCTCGTGAGTACCGCCCTCAAGGGTGTGGACGTTGTTTGCAAAGGAGAGCAGCATCTCGCTGTAGCCGTCGTTATACTGAATTGCTATCTCTACGGAGGAGGCGCCGTCCTCGCCGGAGAAATAGATGACATTGGGATGTATGAGCTGCTTGTTGGTGCCAAGATGCTCAACATAGCTCCTGATGCCGCCTTCATATTTCATTTCGAGAGTCTCTTCGTTTTCGGGGTCACGCTTATCGGAGAAGATAATGTTTACGCCCGCATTCAGGAATGCCTGCTCACGAAGGATATCTCTCAGCTTTTCAAAATCGTAATCCAGAGTTTCAAATATCTGGTCGTCTGCCTTAAAGGTGATCGCGGTGCCGGTCTTTTCCTCGTCAAGGTCTCTCACCTTTCCGAACTCCGTGACGGGCTTGCCTCTTTCAAATCGCTGACCCATGCTCTCTTTGCCGCAATATACCTCTACCTCCAGCCATTCGCTGAGGGCGTTAACAACGGAAGCACCAACTCCGTGCAGACCGCTGGATACCTTGTATCCGCCGCCGCCGAATTTTCCGCCTGCGTGCAGCACGGTGAAGACAACGGTAACTGTGGAGATGCCCATTTTGGGATGGATACCAACAGGGATTCCTCGTCCGTTATCTACCACTCTTACGCAGTTATCGGGGAGCAGTTCAACAATGATATCGGTGCAGTAGCCCGCAACAGCCTCGTCTATGGAGTTGTCGACTATATCTTTTACAAGGTGATGAAGTCCGTTTGCACCGGTGGAACCGATATACATTCCGGGGCGTTTTCTTACGGCTTCCAAACCTTCAAGAACCTGTATTTGATTTTCATCGTAGGAGTTGTTGCCAACATTGCCGGGAGAATTCATAGCCATTTCTTTCCTTCCGTTACTTTGTAACCGTTTTATGTTTAACTCAGCTTATCTGCTGTCCTTCACACGTTGGATATCTCTTCCAAAAATCCGGAGCGCTTTTTCAGCGTGGTGGGCGATATCTGCGAGATGTAGATGTAAACGTCGTTGGGATCGTTTTTGTTTTTGCCCTTGCACACAATAAAGCTCTTGGGAAGCTCGGTGGAGACGTTGACCACCCTTCCCGCCTTTTCCGATGCGGCAAGGAAGTTTTTGGTCGCCTTTGATATGGTGGAGTTTTCAATATCGAAAATTCCAACTATATCCTTTGTCAAAACCAATATATCGTTACCAAGGTGTAGATACATAGTTGACTCCTTAAACTTTCCGTTATATTTATATTATAATTTACTTTTAGTAAAATTACAACGCTATCGTATTAACTTTTTCGGTGATATTAAGTCTGTCGGCATCGCAGCAGGTGATGAACACCTGGTTGTTTTCAAAGCTGTTAAGCACAACGGAACGCCTTCTGGAATCCAGCTCGCTGAGCACATCGTCCAGCAGCACAATGGGAATGTGTCCCGTTTTCATCTCCAGCAGCTTTGCCTCTGCCATTTTAAGTGCAAGCACGCAGCTCCGCTGCTGCCCCTGGGAGCCAAACAGCTTTGCCTCTTTGCCTGCAAGTGTCAGCTGCATCTCCGCTCTGTGAGGACCCACCAGCGTTGTTTTGCAGCGCACCTCCCTCTCGTGGTTGCGCACAAGCTCTTCAAGAAGCTGTTCCTTTATCTTTTCGGTGCTCACAGCCTCTTCCCTTGCAACGCCGCTTATTCCGCCGCAATATCTTATTCCAAGCTGCTCTTTTCCGCCGGAGAGCTGGCTGTAGCAATCCTTTGCGCAGGAGTAAAGCTCTCTGCAGAGCTCCTCCCTTGCGGCAGCCACCCTTGCGGCGCATTCGATGAACGCCTCGTTCCAGGGAGACAGCTCGTCGCCGCTCATCATTCCGTCAAACACCTGCTTGAGTGCTGCGTTGCGCTGCAGAAGTATTCTCTTGAATCTTCTCAGCGTGATGATGTATTCCGACGACATCTGACACAGCAGCGTGTCCATAAACCTGCGTCTGCTCTCGGGTGCGCCCTTCACTATCTCCATGTGGGAGGGGGTGAATGCAACGCAGCAGAGATTTCCCGCAAGCTCAATGGGACTTTTCAGCAGGATATCGTTGAGCCAGGCGTGTTTTTTCTCGTCTGTCTCAATACGGGCCTCCTGCTTTCTGCCTCCGGCTTCAAACCAAAGGTTCAGCTCGTTTTTCTTTTGCCCGTATCTTATAAAGTCGTTGTCCTTTGCGGGACGGAAGCTTTTTCCGCCGGTAAACAGCCAAATGCTCTCGATAATGTTGGTCTTGCCGGTGCCGTTTTCTCCGCAGATGACGTTTACCCTTTCAAAGCCTTCCAGCTCCAGCGATTCAAAGCTCCTGAAATCTTTTATCTTCAGCTTTTCTGCTCTAACCGCTGTTCTTTCCGCTTCAGAATAATTTCTCATTTTTCCTCTGCGGCAACAAGATATTCCTCGCCGTCTCCTTCGATGTTTACGGTGTAGCCGGGATAGAGCTTTTTACCTCTCATCAGGCAGGTCTCGCCGTTTACCTTCACCTTGCCGGCAAGAATAAGCTCTTTTGCCTCTCCCCCGCTCATCACGGCGGAGGCAAGCTTCATAAAGCTATCCAGCTTTATAAATTCGGTGTATATCTTAACTTCCATTTTATCTCCTTAAATCTCAACTCTTAAGTTTTACGGGAACCACCAGGAACAGGAAGCTGTCACCCTCCGGCGGCATTATCTTTACCGGAGAAAGGGGTCCGTTTATAACGATCTTTACCATATCGCAGTCTGCTGCCTTCAGCGCATCCAGCAGATAGTGGTTGGAGAAACCTACGGATACGTTTTCGCCGTCGATCTTGCATTCGATCTTGTCGTAAGCGCGTCCGATGGTGGTGGTGCAGGCAGAGGTGATGAAACCATCCGCAAAATCAACCTTGATGTGGCTGCGAAGTCTGTCGTCAATGATGGGAGAGGTCCTCTCAACAGAGCCGATCATGGTTCTTGTGTCCACCTCAACGGTGGTGCTTCCGCCGGAGGGAATTGCCTTTTTGTGGTCAAGGAACTCGCCTTCCAGCAGTCTTGTAATAACGCTGTATTCTTTAACTTCGAAGATGATGTGTCTTTTTGTAACCTTGAGCACAACGTTTTCCTCATCGTCGCCGGATACCATTCTGCTTATCTCGGAGAGGGTCTTTCCGGGAACGATGAAGGTTTTGCTTCCGCTGTAGTCAACGGCTTCTTTTCTCACGGCAAGTCTGTAGCCGTCAAGAGATACCATTGTGAGCAGGTTATCTTCAAAAATGAACTTTACGCCGGTGAGTGCGGGTCTTGTGTCTATGGTCGCAACGGCAAAGAGTGTCTGGGAGATCATACTTTTCAGCATTCCGCCGTTGAGGGTGATCTCTGCATCTATGTCTGCATCGCCGGGCAGCTGGGGATAATCTTTTGCGTTCATTCCGAGGATGCTGTATTCGGTGCTGCCGCACTTGAGCTCCACAATGTTTTTATCGTTGGAGGAAAGGGTCACCGTGCCTGCGGGCATATTTCTGAGAATATCGGAGAAGAGCTTTGCGTTGATGACCAGCTCGCCGCCCTCTATAACGTTGCAGTTTGCCTCTGCGGTTATTCCTATCTCAAGGTTATAGCCGGAGATCTTGATCATTCCGCCAAGATCCTTCTTTGTTGCGCAGATGAGAACTCCCTCCAGAGTGGGAGTTGCCATTTTACCCGATACCGCACGGGAGGCGGTGGATACCATTTCGTAAATTGCCTGTTTTTCGCAGTTGATAATCAAAACGATCTCTCCTTTATATGAATGTGGATTTTTAACACCGCCCTGTTTGAGAAAAATATATAATATAATATGATATTAAATATTAGCAGCAGCAGTAGAGGGCGTGGAATTGTTAAAAATCCGGAAAAGTCTCTTAAACAGAGGGAAAACTGAAACGGGTGCGAGTTTAAAAGTGTGGACTTTTTTGTGGAAATGTTTAAACCGTTTTTGCTTTTAACAGCTTTTTACATTCATCAACGTGGAAAATTTGAAAACTGGTTGAAAATGAGTGTTGTGAAGCAGTTTATTCCACGAACCTGGAAAATGTTGAATGTTAAAAACTCACCTTTGTGGAAAACGGTGTCAGTTTCCGTTTATGTTGCGGATGATGTCTTTGATAAGCTCGCGGTAGGAGGGGTCAATCTCCATCTTGCGTTCCACTTCCTGAATGGCATAGACAACGGTGGAGTGGTCGCGGTTGCTGAATTCCTCACCGATGGATGACATGGACATCTGGGTTATCTCTCTGATGACATACATTGCGGTCTGGCGGGCAACGGAAACTGTTGCAACACGCTTTTGGGAGCGGATGTCATCCTGACTTACGTTGAAGTTGCGGGATACCTCAAGGATGATCTTCTCGACGGTGATGGGTACCGGCTGGCTGTCGGAGAGGATGTCACGGATGGTCTTCTGTGCAATGGTGATGGAGGGAGCGGTGCCTGTGAGGGAGCGGAATGCCATCAGCTTTTTGACAACACCTTCCAGCTGGCGGATGTTTGTTTTAAGTCTTGAGGCAATATATTCCGCAACGTCATCGGGGATATCAAAGCCGAGAAGCTCTGCTTTTCTGCGGACTATGGCGATCCTCGTCTCAAAATCGGGGGGCTGGATATCTGCGATAAGTCCCGATTCAAAGCGTGTCCTGAGACGGTCCTCAAGAGTTCTGATCTCCTTCGGCGGTCTGTCCGATGCAAGAACGATCTGCTTCTTTGCCTCGTAGAGACTGTTGAAGGTGTGGAAGAATTCTTCCTGAGTACTTTCACGTCCGCCTATAAACTGAATGTCGTCCACCAGCAGAACATCCGCCTTACGGTATTTGTTTCTGAACTCGCTGCGGGTGTCGTTTCCGATGGCTTCGATGAGCTCGTTGGTAAAATCCTCGCCCTTGATGTAGCAGATGTTGAGGTCGGGATATTTTTCGGAGATCTCGTTTACGATGGCGTACATAAGGTGGGTCTTTCCAAGTCCGGAGTTACCGTGGATGAACAGCGGGTTGTAGCTGCCTGCAGGCTTTGCGGCAACCGCCATGGATGCTGCGTGGGCAAACTTGTTGGAAGAACCTACTATGTAAGTTGCGAAGGTGTATTCGTATTCGCCCTGATTGTCGGCTGCGGGCTGCGCCTTTTTTGCCTCGTTGTTCTGGTGGTTTTCCGCCGGATATTCGCAGTCTATGCGCACCTTCATTTCAAAGCCCATAACGGAAGCAAATGCTTTTTTGATGATGGAATAGAATGTGGGCTGGTGCACAACGTTGTAAGAAACTTCGGAATCCACCGAGAGAACTATCTCCTCGCCGTCGATTCCCACCGGCTTGATGTGGACAAACCATGCATTGAAAATTGTGGGGGAAATTTCCCGTTTGCAGTATTCCATTGCTGCATTGAAAACATCCAAGAATGATTCCATAAAAAACCTCACCTTATATATAAATTATGAGTGTGGAAAAACTGTTGAAAAAGTTGAAAACTCATGTGGATTCAGGTTGATTTGAAATTTTTCCACACACTTCTCACAATAACATTTAAATTATTATATCATACAAAAAGATAAATTTCAACCTATAAATGGAATATTATATATAATAGTATAGCGGGGAGCCCCCGCGGGCATAACTACAGGCGAAACCAAACTATTCGACTGTCCTGACTCTAAATAGAAAAGCTGCACTCCCGTTGTGGGGAAGTGCTTTTTAAATTATTGCTTTTAGAATGCCATCCAAAGGATGGCATTTGTTTTATTATGTTTATGTTGCGCCGAGCGCAAGGAGAAAGAATTCCGTCCTCTGCGGAGGACGTCGCCTGCCCGGCGGGGGCTTAAGGGACAAGCCCCTTAAGAATCCCGTTAACGCTCCGCGGCTAAAACGAAAGTGTCTTTTGCCGCGGGAATGCACCTGCCGCTTTTGAACTTTAAGAAACTGTAAGCGCAAGCGTCAGTTTCGTCCGCGGTTATGCCCGCGGGGGCTTCCCCGCCCGGGCGTGGCCCGGCGCAATAAAATAAAACCGCTGTCCGCAATCCTCTTGTAAAAAGAGAAAAGAGTTGGTATAATAATAAAAGATGAGGAACCGTAAGTTGGGAGAAGAAGAAATGGGAAAGATCATTGCAGTTGCAAACCAAAAAGGCGGAGTGGGAAAAACCACCACGGTGGTCAACCTTGCTGCGGCTGTGGGCTCAAAGGGCAAAAAAGTGCTTGTGGTGGATTTTGATCCGCAGGGAAACGCCACCAGCGGCTTCGGCATAAACAAAAGAGGAGTCAAAGCCACCGTCTATGAGCTGATGACCGGCAAATATAAATTTGAGGATGCCTGCGTGAAGACGGCATTTAAAAACACGGACGTAGTGCCCTCCAACATAAACCTTGCCGCCATCGAGATCGAATTCGTTGAAACGGAAAACAGAGCGCTGGTGCTCAAAAAGGTGCTGGCTGCGGCAAGATCGCAGTACGATTACATATTCATCGACTGTCCACCATCTCTCGGATTGCTGACCCTCAATGCGCTCAGCGCCTGCGACAGCCTCCTCGTCCCCATCCAGTGCGAGTATTACGCACTTGAGGGACTCTCTCAGCTGATGTCCACCGTGAGACAGATAAAGAAACTGTATAACCCCCACATCGAGATAGAGGGCGTCCTCTTCACAATGTACGATGCACGGCTCAACCTGACTCTTCAGGTGGTGAACGAAGTTAAAAAATATTTTCCGCAAAAGATATTCAGCACAGTCATTCCCCGCAACGTAAAGCTTTCGGAGGCACCCAGCTTCGGAAAACCGGTAATGTATCACGACGGCTCTTCGAAGGGCTCCAATGCCTATCTTGAGCTTGCGGAAGAGCTCATAAGAAGATAAGCAAAAAAATAACGGCTAAGGTCGGAGGGTTAAAGATGGCAAAGAAACAGAGCGGCTTGGGAAAAGGTCTGGAAGCGCTGTTTGCAGACAATTCTCAGGACGAACAGAGAATAGAAAACATAAGAATAGACGAAGTTGAGCCAAACAGAGAGCAGCCACGCAAAAACTTTGACGAAGCTGCCCTTGAGGAGCTGGCGGATTCCATAAAACAGCACGGCGTTATCCAGCCCATTCTGGTGCGCCCCGCCATCGGCGGCAGCTATGTCATCGTTGCGGGCGAGCGCAGATGGCGAGCCGCAAGGCTTGCGGGTCTGGATGAGGTGCCCGTCATCGTAAAGGACATGGATGACACCGAGGCCGCACAGCTTGCACTCATCGAGAACCTGCAGCGTGAAGACCTCAACCCCATGGAAGAGGCCGCCGCAATAAAGCAGCTGATGGAGGTCTACGGCTTCTCTCAGGAGCAGGTCGCGGAAAAGATAGGCAAATCCCGTCCCGACGTGGCAAACAAGCTGCGCCTGCTGGGCCTTCCCGAGGGCATCGGCAGCTATGTGGCGCAGGGTAAAATATCCGCCGGTCACGCAAGAGCATTGCTCTCCATTGAGGACGAGAAGAAAAGAGAAGAGCTCGTCAAGGAGATACTGGAAGGAAAGCTGACCGTCCGTGCCGTTGAGAATGCGGCAAAGGCGGAGAAGGAAGAAAAGAAAAAGAACGGCGACCCCAAAAAGGTTACCTGGAAGGTATCTGCGCAGGAGGAGACCGACGAGCCCCGTGGCGAGCATTTCTTTGAAGAGATGGAGCTTGCGCTCACCCAGGAACTGCACCGCAAGGTGAAGATCAAGCACGGCAAAGACGGAAAAGGCACAGTTGAAATAGAGTTTTACAGCAAAGAAGAGCTTGCGGCGCTGGCAAAAAAACTCTCTGTGTGAGGAAAAAGCAAAAATAAACCCAAAAATTAAAGCGGAATTTTACAAAAGGCTTGACAGAACCGCTTTTTATAAGCTATACTAATAAATTGCAAGGGATTTTTGTCCCCTGTTTTATTGGTGACTGAATTTTTAAGGACAGCACCGTAAAAAAATATGAGATTACGGCGTAATATTTACGCTTGTATCTGATAAATGATTACGCCGAAAACCGGCACGGAGGTTAAGTGAAATGAAAAGAACTTATCAGCCCAAGAAGCTTCAGAGAAAAAAGGAACACGGTTTTATGAAGCGCATGGCAACTAAGAACGGCCGTAAGGTTCTCGCTCGCCGCAGAGCAAAGGGCAGAGCTTCTCTTACTGCTTAAGTCAAGCATAATGCAGATAAAGCCGGATATCGCGGAACAGAGGTTGGAAATGCGAGCGCACTTGTCGGTTGTAATTTTCTAACCTCAAATTTCTGTATGTAAAAATAAATTCGGTTTATCGCAAAAATGCAACAACCGATTGTGAGGTGGTAACAATGCCTAAGATCGGAGAAGCTGTTTCTTTAAAAAGAAACGGCGATTTTTCGCGTGCATATCGCAGCAAAAAAACAGATATGCATCCGCTGGCGGTGGTATATGTCAGGCGCAACAAGCTCGGCTGTAAGCGTGTGGGCATAACCACCAGCAAAAAAATCGGCGTAGCCGTAAAACGCAACCGCGCAAAAAGAGTTATCCGCGCGGCACTTGCTGCAATCGAGCCGGAGATACTCCCGGGCTGGGATATCGTTGTGGTGGCAAGGACAAAGACTACCTTTGTCAAATCCACGGTTTTGGAACCGGTGCTCAGAAAGCAGCTGACAAAGCTCGGTGTCATTAAAAAATCGGAAGAAAGTCCCAATGCCGAAGGCGGCAACGCTGCCGGCGAACCCCAGAAAGAACAATGAAAAAGATATTTATAGCATGCATTCGGTTTTATCAGCGCGCCATCTCTCCTCTTTTTCCTCCGGCGTGCAGATATTATCCAACCTGCTCAGCATATACGATAGCGGCAATAAACCGATTCGGGGCATTGAAAGGGACTGTTATGGGTGCGGCAAGAATATTGAGATGCCACCCGTTTTGCAAAGGCGGATATGATCCGGTACCGGATAAATTCACGCTGAAAAGATGGAAACAGTAAACCGGGCAACAAAAAAATAAAAGACCGACAACGGTCAGGAGGAAAGCCAAAAATGGGCAATATTGTAGGATATCCTCTCGGATGGATAATGTGGGCTCTCTATCAGCTCGTATCAAACTACGGTGTAGCACTTATTCTTTTTACGTTAGTGCTCAAAATCGCAATGTTCCCCCTCTCTGTTAAACAGCAGAAATCCACCGCACAGCAGGCGGTAATGGCCCCGAAGCTTCAGGCGCTTCAGAAGAGATACGCAAAAGACAAAGAAAGACTCAACGAAGAGATGACAAAATTCTATAAGGAAGAGAAGTACAACCCCATGAGCGGCTGTCTTCCCATGCTCCTTCAGTTTGTCGTTTTGTTCGGACTTATCGATGTTATATACAACCCCCTCAAGCACATCCTGCGCTTCTCCAAAGATGTTATCGCAGCAGCAGGTGAGCTCGTTGCCAGCGCATCCGAAAAAGCAGCAACAGCCAGCCAGCAGCTTGCCATCATTGCAGCAGTAAAGGATAACCCCGCTGCATTTGCTTCCATAGATGCAGAGTTCGGCATAAATTTTGTTGAGAAGGTGCAGAACTTTGAGCTGAGCTTCCTCGGTCTCAATCTGGGCGAAATGCCCTCCTGGGCATGGCCCATCATCCTTGTCCCCTTCCTCTCCGGTATAACATCCCTTATCCACACCATCTACAGCAGCTATATGCAGAAGAAGAACGCCATTGCCGACGATCCTGCAAACAACGCTATGCTGATGAAAGGCATGATGTACATTATGCCGGTATTCTCCTTCATCTTCGCAATGCAGGTACCCG
>JAFSHJ010000149.1 GCA_017440425.1 Oscillospiraceae bacterium
AGCTGGTCGGCACCATTGATATGTCCAACAGAGTGGAAAACTTTGTAGACTGCCGCACCAAGGATGTCTCCCGCAGAGAGGTTTACATCGTGGAGGGTAAATCCGCAATGGGCTCCTGCATTCAAGGACGCAACGCCGAATTCCAGGCAATAATCCCCGTACGAGGCAAGATACTCAACTGCCTCAAGGCGGATTACAGCCAGATCTTCAAGAGCGACATCATCACCGACCTCATCAAGGTGCTGGGCTGCGGTGCAGAGCTCTCCGGACGCTCCAACAAGGAGCTCAATTCCTTCAACATTGAAAACCTGCGCTGGAGCAAGGTCGTCATCTGCACCGATGCGGACGTGGACGGTTTTCAGATACGCACCCTGATCCTTGCAATGCTCTATAAGCTCACCCCCCAGCTGATAACCGACGGCTATGTCTACATTGCGGAATCTCCGCTGTTTGAGATAACCTACAAGGACAAGACCTATTTTGCCTACACCGAGGAGGAAAAGACCCGCATTATGACAAAGCTGGGCGAAAACGCCTCCAAGGCAACGCTGCAGCGCTCCAAAGGTCTTGGTGAAAACGAGCCCGATATGATGTGGATGACCACAATGAACCCCGAGACTCGCCGCCTCATCAAGGTCACCCCCTCCGAAGCTGCTGCCACCGCAGAGATATTCGAGGTGCTTATGGGCGACAACCTGCCTGCCCGCAAAGAGTTCATCGCCGAAAAGGGATATATGTATATCGAAAATGCCGACGTGAGCTGACCCTGCAAAAATCAACGCCATCTCCAAACAAGCGGAGATGGCGTTTTTGTTTTATTTTTTCACTTTGGGAAGCTCCGTCATGCGGAGATTGGTGCATCCGTAGGGCTGCAACCTGACCTTTTTGAAGGATATGGGAGTTGTATCCGCAGGTGTAACGGCGCAGACATAGTCCTGACCCTCCAGCAGACCCCAGTTTATCACCGCAAGCTCTGCCTCAACGGTCATGGGCGGCTTGTTCTCATCAAAGGGCATATCCGATATCTCACCCTTCTCAACGGTGAACTCTTCTCCAGCAAAGGCATACTGCCACTCCGAAGCGGGATAAATGTTATAATCGCAATAGGGGAATTTGCGCTCCACTCCTTCGGAGACATATTCATCCATCTCTCTTCTCTCGGCAATGGGCACGGAATAGAACAGCGGACCTCTCTGCAGCGCAAACAGCTCTTTGGGACGTGCATTCAGCTTTGTTTCAAACTCGAATGTAACTGTGACCGTTGTTTTTCCGTTCCAAACTCTCTTTAATGTGAATATTTTGCCGCTTTCTGCGGGGATACCGTCCACAAATGCCTTTTTCGCAAATGCGGGGATCCTTATTCCGAGGCTGAATTCGGTCTCTTTTTCGCATTCAACGGTATAATTCAGCGTCTCGCCGAAGGGATAGTCGGTGGCGAGGGCAACTTTCACCTCGGCATCACCTATCTCCGCTGTGAGCACGGAGGGCGCAAGTGCCATTGAGATCACTCCGGCATCAGCTTTTACAAAGGTGTTCAGCGCAAATTTGGGCCAGCCCTGGTTGAAGTTTGCGGTGCAGCAGCCATAGTTAGGCTCAAGACCGAAGCGGTTGGCATTTGGACCGTTGGTGCCGAAGATGGGAGGCTTGTTCAGTTTTGCGCAGGCTATCTGGTTGGTCATCTGGTCATACTGATGTGTCCACATATCGGCAGAGGTGGTTGCAGGCAGTCCGTTGTAGGCAAGCAGCTCCGCTCTGTCCATCCACACGGTGTCACCCGTGATGCGTGCCAGCAATTCGTGGGAATACATTGCCTCCACCACGCCGCAGAGCTCGGTGCCCTGAATGGCATCGGTGCCCGAAAGGCACTCGTCACCCGTGAAGTGACCTATCGCCATGCCGTGGTGCTCCATAAGCTGCGAATACATCTTTTCTGCAAACTCGCCCGGGTCATCGCCGGTGACACAGCTGAACATTGCCTCGCTCTTGAGCGCCATTGCCAGATTCACCACATGGGTATGGAACGTCCACTCACGTTTAGGAAGCTGATCCTTCCAATCCGCAAAAAGCTCTTTATAGCTTCTGCCCTGCCTGCCCAAAAGAGCAACCAGCTCATCCAGCCAGCTCTCTTGTCTGCGCTGATAGAGCCAAAGTATGGCAATGATGCCTTCAAACCAGCGGTATTTTCCCCAATC
>JAFSHJ010000150.1 GCA_017440425.1 Oscillospiraceae bacterium
CCCCAGTCTGTAAACTCCTTTTCATTATAAAACGGCATACATTCAAGTATGTTTTTGCTTATAACAAGAGCTTTTCCGTCTTTCACTTCAAGCACGAGCCACTCGATGGTCTCTTTGCCGTTGGCGGTGTCGTTATCCTGCTCATAGCTGCCGAACTTTATATATTCGCCCTCACTTACCAAACCTATGGTATCATAAAGCTCCTGACCGTATTCTTTAATAAAGTTGTTTTTCTTCATTGCAGGAGCGATAACGCTCGTATAAACGATCACGACCGCAACCACCAAGATAACGACCAAAATTCCGATCAAAATCACCTTTTTGTTGATTTTTGTTGTTTTAGCCTCACTCATAATTATCCTCCCTGACACTCCGCTTTAAAGCCGATTTTTGTTTAATATTATTTTATCATTTTTCACGCTCCCTTTCAACACATTCTTTTCATAAGTATGCTGTTTTTATCTATTGGTCTGCGGCGGAGGACTGAACGGCGGATAATAAACCTGCGCACTGCGGTGTTACTGCGCCGCCTCGCATCTCTTATTTTTCACAACATATAATATGACCCAAATACTCCAACCAGGTTTGGGCAATGTGACTCTTGTATACAATATATAGTTGTGATATAATAATTTAAAACTAAATTTTGAGGTGACCCGTTGTGGAACTTAAAGGACTTAAAATAAATTTTCTCGGCGACAGTATAGTGTTCGGCGCAGGTGTAAGCGGACCCGATAAAATATTCCACGCGCTGCTTAAGAAAAACGCAGAGCTTGCGGAAGTGAGAAGCTACGGCATCGGCACCACAAGATATGCCCGCCAGCAGAAAGGTCTGCCCGGTCTGCCCTGGAACGAATATGTGGACACCAACTCCTTCTGCGAGAGATTTGACAGGATGGATGACGATGCGGATATCGTTGTTGTGTTCGGCGGCACCAACGATTTTGCCCACGGCGACGCTCCCCTCGGCTGCTTTGACGACAGAACTCCCGATACTTTTTACGGCGCCTGCCACTATCTCTACAGAGGACTTATCAAGAAATATCTCGGCAAACCCATTGTAATAATGACTCCGCTCCACCGCCATTCCGAGACCAAAAACACCGGCGAGCTCAAAGTCGTCGGTGCGGGCACACTCAAGGATTATGTCAATGCCATCCGTGAGGTGGCTGAATATTATTCACTCCCCGTGCTGGATCTCTATGCCAACAGCGGTATGCAGCCGGATATCCCCGAGATCCGTGAAATGTTTATGCCGGATGCCCTCCATCCCAATGACAAAGGCCACGAAATTATGGCACGCAAGCTGCAAAAGCTGCTGGAATCCCTTTGATCACGCACACAATCCCCATAACAGAAGGTATATAATATGAAAATAGTAGGAATTCAAAAACTCACCCTGCTGGATTATCCCGAAAAGGTTTCCTGCACCGTCTTTTTGGGCGGCTGCAACTTCCGCTGCCCATTCTGCCACAACGGGCAGCTGCTGGGCTTTGACGCAGACCAAATAATGTCCGCAGATGAGCTGCTCTCCTTTTTGCAGAAGCGCATCGGACTTCTTGAGGGCGTCTGCATTACCGGAGGAGAACCCCTCCTCAACGACGATATCTTTCCGCTGCTTAAAAGCATAAAGGATATGGGCTACAGCGTAAAGCTGGATACCAACGGCTCTGTCCCCAACGCGCTGCGCCGCATTTTGGAAGAGCGCCTTGCTGACTACGTTGCAATGGATATCAAAAACGCACCCGTACACTACGGCTGCACCGTGGGACTTGACGGCTTCGACGTCGGTGCCATCGAAGAGAGCATCCGCCTGCTGACACAAGATGTTGTGTCTTACGAGTTCCGCACCACGGTGGTGAAACAGCTGCACGACAGCGACAGCATTTCCGCAATGGGCAGCTGGGTGAGCTCCGTTGCCGGCGGCAAAAAGGCTGCAAAGTGGTTCGTTCAGCCTTTTGTGGACAGAGAAACCGTTCCTATGGCGGGACTTGCCGCTCCGGATGATAAAGAACTTGCATATTTTGTGGAAATCCTGAAACAATATGCAGAATGTGCAGCCCTCCGCGGAGCATAAATATAACTGTATTTTGTGTTTTCTTAAAAATTTTTCTACAATATATTGTTTTTAGGTATTGACACCGCAATATGACTGTGATATAATACAGACAATATTAGTCCACTTTCGGATTTTGTTGTCTGTATAATCATTTTTAAAGGAGATCTGTCTATGTATAGTGTAAAAAAGAGAGACGGTTTAGTTGTTGAATTTGATATTTCCAAAATCACCGCTGCCATGATAAAGGCATTTGAGGCACTCGGCAAAAACTATCATCCCAGCGTTATCAATATGTTGGCACTGCAGGTTAGTGCCGATTTCGAAACAAAGATCAAAAATAACGTCATCACCGTTGAAGAGATCCAGGACAGCGTAGAAAAAGTTCTCTCCGAAACAGGTTATGCAGACGTTGCAAAGGCATACATCCTCTACCGCAAACAGCGTGAGAAGGTTCGTAACGTAAACTCCGCCCTCCTCAACTACAAGGATCTGGTAGACAACTATCTGCAGATCAACGACTGGCGCGTAAAGGAAAACTCCACCGTTACCTATTCTGTCGGCGGACTTATCCTCTCCAACTCCGGCGCCATCACCGCCAACTATTGGCTCACCGAAATTTACGATAACGAGATCGCAGATGCACACCGCAGCGCTGCTCTGCACATCCACGATCTTTCCATGCTCACCGGCTACTGCGCAGGCTGGAGCCTTAAACAGCTCATTCAGGAGGGTCTCGGCGGCGTACCCGGCAAGATCACCTCTTCCCCTGCAAGCCACCTCTCCACCCTCTGCAACCAGATGGTGAACTTCCTCGG
>JAFSHJ010000151.1 GCA_017440425.1 Oscillospiraceae bacterium
TATTGGGCGGCATTTCCCGGACAGCGATGAAAGATACCGTGGAATATCGAGTATTTTGCTTCTTGAGAAGGTGGCGGAAAAGCTGAGTGAAGCCGGTTTTAAACTTGGAAATCTCGATATAACTGTAATAGCTCAGCGTCCAAAGCTTGCACCGCATATCGAAATGCGGGAGAGAAATCTGGCTGCCGCGCTTGGTGCAGAAATCGGACAGATAAACATAAAGGCGACTACCGAGGAGAAACTTGGCTTTACCGGCAGCGGAGAGGGCATTGCCGCCCACGCAGTTGTGCTCATAATGCCGATAAACTGATCTTAAATACACAAAACACACCAAAACTCAAAATAAATCACAACCAACACCTCCGTCATATTATGTGGTCGGGGGTGTTTTTGCGTTTGCAAACGCAGCATCTCCCAAATCATTGCGGAGGTGTTTATTGTGAAAAAACCGATGGAAACTTGGCAATATCTTACCGCAAGCACCGTGACCTATGCAATGAAAGCTAAAAAACTGCTGGCATCAAGGGGATTCACGGTCATTGCGGAGAGAAACGTAAAAACCGCCGGAAAGACGGGCGGCTGCGGCTATGTAATAAAGATAAAGGGAGACAGCGTCACGTTGACAGGAGCCAAAAGGGTGCTGAAAGCGGCGGGGATATCCCTTAAAGAGGCAGAAGTCTACAGGGAAGAAGAAACGGAAGGATGAGCGGCGTGGTATATTTTGATAATGCGGCCACCACCTTCCCAAAACCCTGCAAAACTCTTGCTGCTCTGGATGAGGCAATGCGGAGATACGGTGCCAACCCGGGCAGAAGCGGACACAAAATGTCGGCAGCCTGCGCCGAGAAGGTGTATGAATGCAGAGAGAAGGCGGCAAAGCTGTTCGGGTGCACAAAAACCGAAAACGTGGTGTTCACATCCAACTGCACCCATGCGGTCAACCTCGTCATAAACGGGGTGCTGCGTCAGGGAGACCACGTGGTCATATCGGATATGGAGCACAATGCGGTGCTGCGCCCCATCCATCACCTTGCAGAGCAGGGGGAGATAACCTACACCGTGGCAGAAAGCTTTGAGGGAGACGATATTGCCACCGTCAAAAGCTTTTGCGAAAGCATTGCTCCCAACACAAGGCTTGTGGCAATGTCCCACGCATCAAACGTAAACGGTGCGGTTCTGCCAATAGAAAAAATTGCAAAAGCCGCAAAGGAAAAGGGTGCATATGTGCTGGTGGACGGAGCACAAAGCGGGGGAGTGCTGCCCATAGATATGCAGCAGAGCGGCGTGGATTTTCTCTGTCTGCCGGGACACAAGGGTCTTTACGGTCCAATGGGCACGGGAATGCTGCTGACATCAGCAGATGACCTGCCTATGGCGTCGGTTTTCGGCGGCACGGGCAGCAGCTCGCTTAACTATTCACAGCCGGATAGCCTTCCCGACAGACTTGAAAGCGGAACGCTGAATGCACCCGGCATAATTGCACTTGGAGCGGGCTTGGATTTTGTTGCGCAGGCGGGAAGAGAAAACATCCGCCGCCACGAAGAGAGAATAGCGGAATATATCGTCGCTCATCTCAAGGAGATGCCAAGGGGGAGAATAGAACTTTACGGTGCGGAAAAATTTCAGCAAAGGCGTGCAGCGGTGATATCATTCAACATTGCAGGCAGAACAGGAGAGGAGACGGCAGAGCTGCTCAACTCCTACGGGATAGCCGTGCGTGGAGGATATCATTGCGCACCCCTTGCACACAAAAAGCTGAGAACGCTGGATAGGGGCAGCTGCAGAATAAGCGTGGGTGCTTTCAACAATCTCCGTCAGGCGGATTATTTGATAAATGCCGTTAAAAAAATTTCATCCTTAACATAATTATCATTGAAATTATGCAGAATCGTGGTAAAATATAGATAGGATGTTTTTGCAGCCGAAAAACGTAAAGGAAGTTGGTATATGTTTTCAGCTCATCTTATCAGTGCAGCCTGGTGGGACACCATCGCAGAGATAGGCACGCAAATGTGGAAAGCTATCGTTGAGATAACTGTTTTTGATATAATAGATATTATTTTGGTGGCATTTTTGCTGTATAAGCTCATCGGACTCATCAACGAGACCAGAGCCTCGCAGCTGGTTAAAGGAATGCTGCTGTTTGTGGCGGCATCTTTGCTGGCAAAGGTGCTCCACTTAAGGGTTTTGGATTATATCCTGACAAACGTGTTGAGCTACGGTGTTCTCGCCTTGCTGGTGGTGTTCCAGCCGGAACTCCGAAGGATACTTGAAAAGGTGGGACACTCCAGCGTTTCCAAGCTGAACATTTTCTCGGGAATGCAGCTGGATGAATCTGCCGAAGAGCAGAAGAAGCAGGAGATAATCGATAAAATCAGCGGCGGCGTAATGACGATGTCCCTGCAGAAGGTGGGAGCTCTCATCTGCATCGAGCGTGACACCAAGCTGGGCGACGTTATCCAGACGGGAACGGTGGTCAATGCAGATATAACGGCGGAGATGATAGGAAGCATCTTTTTCCCTAACTCACCTCTGCACGACGGCGCAATGGTGATAAGAGACTACAGAATATATGCAGCAGGCTGTTTTCTGCCTCTTTCCAACACCAACAGCATCAATAAACAGCTGGGAACAAGACACAGAGCCGCACTGGGAATGAGCGAAAACTCGGACGCATTGGTGATCGTTGTTTCGGAAGAAACGGGAGTTATCTCCATTGCGGAAAACGGCAAGCTCACCAGAGAACTGGATATTGTAGCACTTAAAAAGAAACTGGAATCTGTGTTTATTCCCGAAAAACAGACGAACCAAAACGATAAGAAGTCCATGTTGCGAAAGGTGATACAAAATGGCAAAAACAAATAAAAAGATAAAGCTTTTCGAAAACAAACGGTTTTTGCAGATATTTTCTTTTGTCGTTGCGGTAATTGCATGGTTCCTCGTGATCTTCTTCGTAAGCCCCGAGACCGACGACATCATATCCGATGTTCCTGTCAATGTTCAGCTTTCGGGCACGGCTGCGGAGAGAATGGGACTTCAGGCAATTGAAGGTATGGATCAGACAGTATCGGTGCGCATTCACGGCAACAGACGCAAGATAAGTGAGCTCACCGCAGATGATATTGCCCTTTCTGTCTCTGTTTCAGGTGTCACCGGCACGGGAGAATACGAGCTGCCCATCATCGGCAAAAATGTCAGCGGCACAGATATGGAAATTGTTGAGATAATCCCCTCCACGCTCAATGTCAAGTTCGATAAGCTGGTATCCAAAACCTTTGAGATCGATCTTGATATCTCCGCTGTGGATATTGCCGACGGCTTCGTTATGGAGGATGAAGTTATAACCCCAATGGAAGTCACCGTCACAGGTCCGCAGGAAGAGGTGGATCAAATCGGCAGCTGCCGCATAAAGGTGGTCCTCAGCGATAACCTTAACCAGACCCTCACCGTTAAAAATAAGCGCATAGATCTGCTGTCTCAAAGCGGCGGTGTCCTCAACCTTGAGAATGTCACTTTGGATAACGAGACCGCTACGGTAACCATACCGGTGCTGCAGGTTTTGGAGCTCCCCGTAAAGCTCAGCTTCATCAATATGCCGGAGTATCTCTCCGAAAAAGCGCTGAAATACACCATCTCCAACACCAGCATAGTCATCGCAGGTCCTCCTGCGTTGGTCAATAGCTATTCCCAGATAAGCGTGGGCTATGTGGATGTGAAAAATCTCACCCCCACCAGCAGTTATCTTTTCAATGTCAACCTGCCCACGGGCTTTGTTAATATGGAAAACATCAGGACCATCTCTGTCAAGTTTGAGATGGGCGATTATGTCTCCAAAACCTTTGATGTCAGCGATATCAGGGTGGTCAATCAGCCTCTGAACTACGATGTTTCCGTCACAACAAAGGTAATCGACAGCGTAACGGTCTACGGTCCGCAGGATGTGCTGGAGAATATGACCGCCACAGACCTCGTTGCAGAGATAGATGTGAGCGGACAGACCATTTCCAAAGGTCAGTATCGCTATCCCGCCTCCATCTATGTGCCTGCAAGGGATAAGGTGTGGGTCAGCGGCGAATACAGCGTAATGGTGGTTGTGGAAGAAGCTGAATGATTTTCTGCTTGAAAGGTTTGTAAATATATGATAATCGTGCCGGATATACGGTGCCTTCCGGGTGAAAGCGCAGAAACTGCCATTGAAAAAGCAGAGGCAGCGCTTGCGCTCAACGGAAGCGAGGTCAGGCGTGCGGTGATAACAAGAGAATCCATCGACGCAAGGCATAAAAAAGTATCAATATTACGTTCTGTCGGATTTGAGCTTTTCGGTGATGAAGCCGAAAAGCTCAAATATTGTGATAGAGCAAAGCTTGCTGCGCCTGCCGCAGAATTGAATGTTGCACACGGCACGCAAAAGCTTGCCGCACCGCCGGTGATAGCTGGCTTCGGTCCTGCGGGAATGTTTGCGGGGCTGCTGCTTGCAAGGGAAGGCTACCGCCCCATAATAATAGAGCGTGGAGATTCCATTGATGAGCGCACAGCCAAGGTGGAGCGCTTTTCAAGGTTCGGCGTGCTGGATACACAGTCCAACATACAGTTTGGCGAAGGCGGCGCAGGTGCGTTTTCCGATGGCAAGCTCACCACAAGAATAAACGATCCCTCCTGCGGTTATATTTTGAGGGAACTGGTGCGTTTCGGCGCCCCGGAAGAAATTCTCTATAAGGCAAAACCCCATGTGGGCA
>JAFSHJ010000152.1 GCA_017440425.1 Oscillospiraceae bacterium
CGATTCGTAGTCCTCCATGTTGACGGAGCCGATGACCTGGGGCAGCCAGGGCGCATCCACAACGTAGACCTCCTGATCCATATATACATCGAACAGGCTGCCCTCCTCCGGCTCGAAGAGTGCTTCCGGCTCCGGCTCGTAGACCTTGATGGGAGGGAGCTTCTCCAGCTCACGGGAGACAGCGTTGATGAGGGGCATAACGCCCTGATGGGTGATGGCAGAGAGCTCGAAGAAGAGGTAACCCTTGTCTTCGATGAATTTTCTGAAATCTGCGATCTGTTCGGGTGTGGCCATGTCGCATTTGTTGGCAGCAACGATCTGCGGACGGTCGGCAAGCTCGGGGTTGAAGGAGCGCAGCTCACGGCAGATTATCTCGTAATCCTCTTTGGGGTCGCGCGCTTCGCTGCCGGAAACATCAACAATGTGCAAAATAAGACGGCAGCGTTCCACGTGGCGAAGGAACTCGTGTCCAAGACCCACACCGTCGCCTGCGCCTTCAATGAGCCCGGGGATATCCGCCATAACGAAGGAACGCTCCGCATCCACGCTGACAACACCCAGCACGGGGGTGAGTGTGGTGAAGGGATAGTTGGCGATCTTGGGTTTTGCGGCGCTGCAAACCGAGATAAGGGTGGATTTGCCCACGTTGGGATATCCCACCAGACCCACGTCAGCCAGCAGCTTCAGTTCCAACTGAAGATCCAGCTTCTGTCCGGGCATACCCGGCTTTGCAAAGCGGGGCACCTGCCTTGTGGAGGTGGCAAAATGGCTGTTTCCCCAGCCGCCTTTGCCGCCCTTTGCAATAACAACGGGCTCGTCGCCGGAGATATCCGCAACAACACGACCCGTCTCGGCCTCGGTGACAAGGGTACCCTTGGGCACCTTTATAATGAGATCTTCCGCATCCTTGCCGTTGCAGCGTTTAGCCGCACCCGCAACGCCGTCGGGAGCAAAATATCTCTTTTTGTATTTGAATGTGGCAAGGTTGGAGATGTTGGTGTCTGCAACAAACACAACATCGCCGCCGCGACCGCCGTCACCGCCGTCGGGACCGCCTGCGGCAACATATTTTTCACGGCGGAAGGAGACAGCACCTGCGCCTCCGTCTCCGGCCTTAACGGTTATTCTGGCAATATCTTCAAACATATCGGGGATGTCCTCCTGAAAATCGGTCTCACGACCAAAAACAAATTAGCAAAAAAGCTTACAGCTATATTATAAACTATTTTTCCGCATTTAACAACAAATCCCGAGTATAAAACTCGGGATTTAGGTGTGATTTTTTTAAATCAAATTACTGAACGGGATAGATGCTGACCTGCTTGCGGTCGCGGCCAAGTCTCTCGAACTTAACTTTGCCGTCAACAAGAGCAAACAGAGTGTCGTCAGAACCGATGCCTACGTTCTGTCCCGGATGGATGTGAGTTCCGCGCTGGCGAACGAGGATGTTGCCTGCGAGAACAAACTGGCCGTCAGCGCGCTTAACGCCGAGACGTTTGGATTCGGAATCGCGTCCGTTCTTTGTGGAACCAACGCCTTTTTTATGTGCAAAGAACTGCATACTAAGACGGATCATTTATTTTTCCTCCATAACTGTTAATCGAATTGTTCCTCTGTACTGTTCCGAAATTTCTTTAAGGTTCAGCCAGAGTGCCTCAAGGATAGCTTGAGCGGCGCAGTTTACGCGCTCATCGGCGATGCTTTCGGTAATAGTCAGCGTTACGAGATTTTCTTTCACCCTGACATCCGCTTTCGCCGGAATAATGTCTGTAAGTGCGTTTGCGGAAAGCTGAACTGCCGACGATACCGCCGCACAGACTATATCTTCGCCGCTGTCCGCATAACCGGCGTGTCCCGATACTTCAAACCCAACCAAAGCCTTTTTGGCATTGCGGCGGTGGGAGATGATTCCTTCCGCCAAAGGTCTGTCCGCTCTCTCTTTAAAGATGGCTTTTATCACTTTCGGGATCCTCCGATTCAGACGTTTGCGTTGTTACGCATTGATACCCATGATCTGGATCTTTGTATAGGGCTGTCTGTGACCCTTCTTGCGCTTGGAGTCTTTCTTGGAGCGATAGGTGAAAACGACAACTTTCTTGTTCTTGCCGTTTTTGATAACCTTTGCGTTTACGGAAGCACCTTCAACATAAGGAGCGCCTGCAACGATTCCGTCTTCTTTACCAACTGCTACTACATTGTTGATAACGATATCCGAGCCTGCTTCTGCTTCGAGCTTTTCGATGAAAACGATATCGCCCTCGGATACGCGATACTGTTTTCCGCCTGTTTCAATTACTGCGTACATTGATAATCCTCTTTTTCTTTAGGTCTCGCTAACCAAGGCGGCGCCTGAAGGCGCACTTAAAAAGCCTCTTATATGCGGCAAAGCTTATTTTATCATATATTAAGCCCTCTGTCAAGAGGAAAATGCTTGATTTTTCCTCTTTTTTTGCGGTTTTTATACCTCCAGCAGAGGGGTGAGCTCCCCTGCAAACAAAACAGAGAGCTTGTGCATTGCACGGGTGAGTGCAACGTATAAAAGTCCCGCATTTTCGGTGGAATATCGGGCGCTGTCCGCATTCCAGATCACAACTGCATCGAACTCAAGCCCCTTCACCATGTTAACGGGGAAGACGGTGACACCGCCGCTGTATTCCTCGTCGCCGCTGCAGGCAAGCGAGAGGTCCAGCTTTTCGGAGAGAAGGGAGTGGGCGATCTCCGCCTCTGCCCTGGTGCGGGCAACAACAGCCACCGAGCGCATACCCTCGTCAAGATATCCATTTATGATATCCGCAGCCTTTTCGGCAAGCTCCTCCTCGCAGGAGCAGCGGCAGAGGGTTGGCTCTTCGCCGTGGCGGATGACCGGCTCGGTCCCATAGTGGGCGGCAGGCAGCTCTGCAAGCACACGGGCGGCAAAACGGGATATCTCAATGGTGTTGCGGTAGCTCTTTTTAAGGTTGAAGAACACGGAGTTCACATCGCTGAAGGGACCTTCCAGCAGAGCATCCCAGCTTGCAAGTCCGCAGGGAGAGAGGTTCTGCGCCGCATCGCCCATGACGGTGAAGATGCATTTGGGCAGGGCGGTCCGGAGGGCGGTGTAGCAGCTTGCGCCGTGATCCTGCGCCTCGTCGATGATGATGTGGCGCACGTTTTCCGCCATCTCAATGGGCTTAAAACGGCACTTTATAATGAGCATCATGCAGAGATCGATAAAATCGGGGGTGTTCTGCACAATGCCGTGGGCGGCAGCCTTTGCGGTGCCTTCCCACTCCGGGTGGTTGGCGGCCAGCCAGCCGAGAAATTGGCGATAGAGGGTGGGCAGCGGCTTTTTGGGGATGCGGCGGTGATAGAACCGGCGCAGCTTAGCAATGTCGCTGTCCAGCGCCTGAAGGGTGCGCTGCTTTTCGTCAAAGGCCTCTGCGGTGGTGTTGAAGCGGCGGCTGTGGGAACGGGCGTTGATCTCGCCCACGTCGCGGGTGTAGATGAGGTCGATGGCGGAGGTGAGCTTGGTCTTTTTGTTGGCGGCGGCAAATTTAATGCGCTCGGAAACCACGTCTGCCAGCTGATAAAAGCTCATGCCACGGCGGTGGTCAACGATATATTTGATATCGTCGGAGAAGAGCAGCGGCACACCGTGGAGGGCGATGGGCTGTGGCTTGAATATGGCTGCCTGCAGCTCGTCCAGCCACTCGGAGAGCAGAGCGGCAAAGGCGAGGGTGCTTTTTGGGGCGGCATCCTCACGGGGATATCTTGGGGGAATGCCGTCGAAATCTTTGCAGCCGTCATCGGAGAGCAGCTTCAGCAAAAACTCCGCAAAGGTGACGGAGCAGACGCTGTTCACTTCCAGATCGGGCAGCATGGCGGTGATATATTTTAAAAACAGCTTGCTGCCGCCGATGACGTAGAACTCGTCTTCCTTGAATTTGTCACGGTAGTTATAGGTTATCCAGGCGAGGCGGTGCATGGCGACGGTGGTTTTTCCGCTGCCCGCCGCACCCTGAACGATAACGTTTTTCCAGGGGCTCTCTCTTATAATGTTGTTCTGATCCTGCTGAATGGTCGCCACGATATCGCTGAGGACTGCGCTGCGGTTTTTGCCGAGATATTTTATCAGCAGCTCGTCGTTTGCCACCATGTCGGTGTCGTAAAAATCCAGCAGCTCGCCGTCTTCTATCTCAAAAGTGCGTTTGAGGTGCAGGTCAACGCCGAATTCCTCACCGGAGGCACAGTAGCTTGCCTTGCCGGGAGCAGCGTCGTAATAGAGACTTGCAACGGGTGCGCGCCAATCGGTGACCAGCTGGGTGCCGTCAAAATCGGTTATGCCGTTTCGTCCGATGTAAAGGCGGTGGGTGCGCTCCTCTTCGGTGAGCGGCTCTTCCTCTTCATCCTCAAATTCTGCGTCTATTCTTGCAAAATAGGGACGGGTGAGGGCGGCATAGTGGGAATTCACCTGCTTATCCAGCACGCTTTGCAGGCTGATGCCTACCATAAGCTCGTTGTAGAGATCCACGTTTTCGGGATTATATTGCTGAATAAGGCTGTCTACCTGCTTGTCTATGGCAGCTTTTTCATCCTCCATCACCTCAAGGTTTTCGGCAACGGTGGCAATGGTTTGGTCAAGATGAAGCTCTTCCGATTCACGCTCGGAGAGAATAGGGATCTGTTCTTCCATACGGTATCACCTCTTCGGGAGAGAGTTCAATAAAACTGCGCCCCGTGGTTCGGAGCGCAGGAAACTGAAGTGCAGATGTGAAAAATCAGATAAAATCTCCGCTGAGAAGCCTGGACATAAGCTTGTGTGCCTCGGGGAGATAGAGTCCGGTGGTCTTTGCCAGCTCTTCGGTGTAGCGCTCTGTGGGGAGTGCGCCCTCCTTATCGGAGCGGTAGAGCACGAAAGGCACGGGGTCGCTGACGTGGGTGCGGAGCTCATAGGGTGTGGGATGGTCGGGCATGAGCAAAACGGAGAAATCCTCGCCGTCCTTGCGGAGCTCGTCCATGATATAGCCGAGTATTTCGGAATCGATGAGTTCGATGGAGCGCACCTTGTTCTCCAGCTCGTGGCGGTGTCCGCTCTCGTCGGGAGCTTCCACGTGGATGTATACCACGTCGCAGCCGCCGCGGAGAAGCTCAAGTGCAGCCTCTGCCTTGCCTTTGAAGTTGGTGTCGATGTTGCCGGTGGCGCCTTCCACCTCTGCAATTTTAAAGCCGATGCAGATGCCGATGCCCTTGAGCAGGTCAACAGCGGAGACCATGCCGCCCTTTTTGCCGTACATCTTTTCAAAGTTGCCGAGAGCGGGACGGGTGCCTTCGCCCCAGAACCAGCAGGAGGTGGCGGGACGGAGTCCTCTTTCAACGCGTGCCTTGTTGACGGGGTGGTCAACAAGCAGCTCACGGGAGCGTTTCATAAGTTCAAGCAGCTGTTCGCCGTATCTTCCGCCGGGCAGGTGATCTTTAATGCACTTGCCGGAGATATCGTGGGGAGGTGTGAGGAGGCTGCCTGTCTCTGCGTGGTGCATGACCAGGCAATGGCGGTAGCTGATGCCGGGGTTGAAGCTGATATCTTCGGTGCCCAGCTTCTCGTTGATATAGTTTATCAGCTGTGTGGATTCCGCTGTGGTTATCTCATCGGAGGAGTAGTCCACCATAACGGCATCCTCATAGTTTTCGGTGTCGGAGAGGGTGACGAGGTTGCAGCGGAAGGTGACGTCGTCATCCGCAAGGGTGATGCCCATGCTGACAGCCTCCAGCGGAGAGCGTCCGCTGTAGCAATCTGCGGGGTTATAGCCGATGGCAGCCATGTTTGCCACGTCGGAGCCGGGGGAGAAGCCGTCGGGAACGGTTTTTGCCATGCCCACAACACCGTGAGCGGCAAGAAGATCCATATTGGGCTTGTTTGCAGCCTCAAGGGGTGTTTTTCCGCCAAGCTCGGGGATGGGGAAATCCGCCATGCCGTCGCCCAGCATAACAATATATTTCATAGTATCGTCCTTCTGTATCGGTAAAATTATTTGGCGTTGTTTGTGAGCCACTTTTCAACAAATGCCTTCATCTCATCGGGGAGGATGACGGTGGTGAAGCGCTCTTCTTTGGCTTTCAGTCCTGCAAGTGCTGCGGGAGCGGTGAGGTTGGATGCAGCCTCAAGAGCGGCAAGCATCTCAAAATCGTCGTATTCACGGTCTTCCTTGGCGCCGATGGCGGGAAGCACGCTGCCTGCAAACTTAAAGGGGCTTGCGGTGGAGGCAATGACGACGGGTGTGTCGGAGCCTGTCTCTGCAACATAGTCGCTGCAGACGGCAATGCCTACTGCGGTGTGGGTGTCTGCAAGATATCCGGTCTTCTCAAATGTGTCACGGATGGTTTTGAAGGTGCGTTCATCGTCGGCAGAGCCTGCGGAGAATTCGCTTTGGAGAGCTGCGAGCATCTCTGCGCCGATGGTGTATTCGCCCTCCTTGGAGAGTGCGGTCATAAACGCGCTGAGCTTGCTGTCGTCGCTGCCGCAGAGCAGATAGAGAAGACGCTCAAGGTTGGAGGAGATGAGGATATCCATGGAGGGAGATGCGGTGAGGAAGAATTCACGTCTGCGGTCGTAGTGACCGGTGGAGATGAACTCGGTGAGGACGTTGTTTTTGTTGGAAGCGCAGATGAGACGTCCAAGGGGGAGTCCGCTGTGCTTTGCGTAGTAGGCGGCAAGAATGTTGCCGAAGTTGCCGGTGGGAACAACGATATCTATCTTGTCCCCCGCATTGATCTTGCCTTCACGGAGCAAGGTGCAGTATGCGGAGAAATAATATGCGATCTGGGGAACAAGGCGGCCAAGGTTGATGGAGTTTGCGGAGGAGAAGAGGAAGCCGTTGTCAGCAAGCTGTGCGGCAAACTCCTTGTCGGTGAAGATCTTTTTTACGCCGCTCTGTGTGTCGTCAAAGTTGCCCTTAACGGCATATACCATAACGTTGGAGCCGCTCTGGGTGGTCATCTGCAGGCGCTGGATGCGGCTGGTGCCGCCGTCGGGATAGAATACGCAGATCCTTGTGCCGGGAACGTCTGCAAAGCCTTCGAGAGCTGCCTTGCCGGTATCGCCGGAGGTTGCAACGAGGATGACAGCCTCACGGGTCTCGCCGGTCTTTTTGAGGGCGGCAGAGAGCAGGAAAGGCAGCATCTGCAGGGCAAAATCCTTGAAAGCGCAGGTGGGACCGTGGAAAAGCTCCATCAGATAGGTGCCTTCCTTGAGCTGAACGAGGGGAGCGGGCTCTTCTGCGGCAAATTTTGCCTGAGAATATGCCTTTTCGGTGAAGCTCTGCAGCTCCTCAACGGTGTAATCGTCCAGATATTTTGCAAGCACGTTTGCTGCAAGAGCGGGATAGCTGAGTTTGGAAAGTTCGGTTATCTCGTCGAGAGTGAAATTGGGGAGATATTCAGGCACATAAAGACCGCCGTCAGGGGCGAGTCCGGAAACGATGGCCTGAGCAGATGTCACTTTTTTGGTGTTGTCTCTTGTGCTGTGGTAGAGCATATCTATATTTCCTTTCGGTTTTTGTTATCAATCGTTTTCGCCCACGGTGAGCACCTTGATGGTGTCGGTGCCGCCGTTGCCGGTGGGTGTGCCGAAGGTGATGACCACTCTGTCGCCGTCGCCCACAAGTCCCGTTGCCTTTGCACGGGAAACAGCCTCACGGATGAGGGCGTCGGTGGTGGGCTGATATTCCGACATAATGGGATATACGCCCCAGGAGAGGGCAAGCTGGTTGAGGGTTTTGGCCTCGGGTGTGGCGGCAATGATCGCAGCAGAGGGGCGGAATTTGGAGAGCTTTCTTGCGCTGTTGCCGGACTGTGTAACAACAATGATCGCCTTTGCACGGATATCACGGGCGGTGGTGCAGGTGGCATCGGAGATGGCGTTGGTGATATCGGTGTAATCAATGTCGTGGCGATAGGTCTTGTAGTCGCTGCAGTCGGTCTCAAGGGCATCCTGTTCAGCCTTTTCCACAATGCGTGCCATAACTTCAACGGTGCGTGCGGGATAGAGTCCCATTGCGCTCTCGCCGGAGAGCATCACGGCGGATGTGCCGTCGAAAACAGCGTTGGCAACGTCGGATATCTCCGCTCTGGTGGGGTTGGGGTTGTTTATCATGGATTCCAGCATCTGTGTGGCGGTGATGACCATTTTGCCGGACTGATAGCAGCGTTTGATGAACTTTTTCTGGAGACCGGGCAGGTTTTCGTAGTTGACCTCAACACCCATATCGCCTCTGGCAACCATAATACCGTCGGAGGCTTCCAGAATGGAATCGAAGTTTTTAATGCCTTCAAAGTTTTCTATTTTGGAGATTATGCGGATGTCTTCGCCGCCGTTGCGTTTCAGGAAGCTGCGGAGAAGGTCTACGTCTTCACGGCTGCGGACAAAGGATGCCGCAATAAAATCCACATCGTTCTCAATGCCGAAAAGCAGGTCGGATCTGTCTCTTTCGCTGAGGAAGGGCATTCCGATGGCAACGGAGGGAATGTTGACGCCCTTGTGGTTGCTCACGTCGCCGCCCTTGTCCACGGTGCAGAAAATTTCTGTCTGTGTGCGGCGCTGCACGGTGAGCTCGATGCGGCCGTCATCAATGAGGATGGTGTTGCCCCGGGATATTTTATGGGGAAGCTGACTGTAGGTGACGGATGCACGCTGTGCCGTGCCAAGCACTTCCTCTGTGGTGAGAACGAACTCGGAGCCGTCAACAAGTGTGGCTCTGCCGTTTTCAAAGTTGCCGAGACGGATCTCGGGACCCTTTGTGTCCAGCATAATGGCAGCGGGCACGCCCACCTTCTCACGCACCGCCTTAAAGCGGTCGATGAGCTCTTTGTGGGATTCGTGGGTGCCGTGGGAGAAGTTGAAGCGGGCA
>JAFSHJ010000012.1 GCA_017440425.1 Oscillospiraceae bacterium
GGGGCCCCCATATGTGGGATGAAAACTACAGAGACAACAACCGTATCAACTGCTATGACACCGGTACTGCTCCCTGTAAAACTGCCTGCCCCGCTCACATTGCTGTCCAGGGTTATCTGAAGATGGCTGCGCAGGGCCGTTATACCGAAGCGCTGGCACTTATCAAAAAAGACAATCCGCTGCCCGCCATCTGCGGCCGCATCTGCAACCGTCGCTGTGAGGATGCCTGCACCAGAGGCAGTATCGACCAGGCTATTGCCATTGACGAGGTCAAAAAGTTTATTGCTCAGCAGGATCTGAATGCTGAGACCCGATTCATCCCCAAAAAGGTAGTCCCCTCTCTGAACGGCTATTTCCCCGAGAAGGTCGCCATCATTGGCGCAGGTCCTGCCGGTCTTAGCTGTGCCTTCTATCTGGCAGAGAAGGGATACTCTCCCGTGATTTTTGAAAAGAACGATAAACCCGGCGGTATGCTCCGCTACGGTGTCCCCAGCT
This sequence comes from Oscillospiraceae bacterium, assembly GCA_017440425.1. Classification (GTDB taxonomy): domain Bacteria; phylum Bacillota; class Clostridia; order Oscillospirales; family Ruminococcaceae; genus SIG526. The sequence goes on from JAFSHJ010000012.1 coordinate 496, forward strand.
TCAAGCTGGAGAAAGACGTTATCGATGCCGAAATCGATATCATCAAGGCTATGGGTGTGGAGATCAGATGCGGAATTGAGGTCGGCAAGGATGTAACGCTGGATGAACTGCGTGCTGAAGGCTACAAGGCATTCTACATCGCCATCGGCTGTCAGGGCGGCAAAAAATCCGGCAGACCCGGTGAAGATGCCGAGGGTGTTATGACTGCGGTTGAATTCCTCCGCACCGTCGGCGCTGATGAATCCTATCCCGTAAACGGCAAGACCGTTGTTGTAGGCGGCGGTAACGTGGCAATAGATGTTGCAAGAACCGCTTCCCGCTGCGGTGCAGACTCCGTTTCTATGTTCTGCCTGGAACCCCGCGACAGAATGCCTGCCTCCGAGGAAGAAATTGCAGAGGCTTTGGAAGAAAATGTGACCATCGACTGCGGTTGGGGTCCCAAAGAGATCCTCACCGAAAACGGCAAGGTAACCGGCATTGTCTTCAAGCGCTGTGTCAGCGTTTGGGATGCCGACGGCAGGTTTGCTCCCACCTATGATGAGAACGACACCCAAACCGTTCCCTGTGACAGGGTATTCCTCTCCATCGGTCAGAGCATTCTGTGGGGAGACCTGCTGAAAGGTTCCAAGGTAGAGCTTGGCCGCGGCAACGGTGCTGTGGCAAACAGCCTTACCTATCAAACCGCTGAACCCGATATTTTTGTCGGCGGCGATGTTTACACCGGTCCCAAGTTCGCCATTGATGCCATTGCTGCAGGCCGCGAAGGCGCTATCTCCATCCACCGTTTCGTTCAGCCCCACTCCAGCCTGACGCTCGGCCGTAACCGCCGTGAGTTTATTGCGCTGGACAAGGACAATATCAAGGTGGATCAGTACGATAATTCTTCCCGTCAGATCCCCGGTACCCGCAAGGACATTGACCACAAAAAATCCTTCCGTGATGCAAAGCTTCCCTTCACCGAAGAACAGGTCAAGGCGGAAACCGCCCGCTGCCTGGGCTGCGGCGCAAGTGTTGTAGACCCCAACAAGTGTATTGGCTGCGGTGTCTGCACCACCAAGTGCGAATTCAATGCTATCAAACTTCACCGTGAGCGTCCCGAGTGCAGCAATATGATCCCCAGCGAGAAGAAGCTTCCATATGTACTGGGCAACGGTGCCAAACAGGCGCTGAAGATCAAGTTCTCCAAGAAGAAGGAGCAATAAGATGCACGAACTGGGAGTTGTGTTTCACATTATCGACTCATTGGAAGAAGTAGCCAAAGAAAATGATGTCACCCATATTCAAAGCGTGACCATCGAGATCGGTGAGGTATCCACCGTGATACCTCACTATCTCACCGATTGCTGGGAATGGGTCATCAAAAAGAAGCCAATGCTCACCGATTGCGAAATGAAGATAGAGATCCTTCCCGCAATCACCTGGTGTGATGGCTGCAAACAGGAATACGGCACTGTGGCACACGGCCGCACCTGCCCTTTCTGCGGCAGCGAAGAGACCTGGCTTCTTAAAGGAAACGAACTGAACATTAAAGAAATAGAAGTATTATAGGGAGGTCATCTTATGTTATTCCAAATTTATGGCGAAAACGCCGGATTCCAGCTGCTTGGCTGGCTGTTGGTATTTGTGGGCCTGATCGTTGCAAACGAGATCGCCCGCCGCACAAAATGGGGCGGCATTGCCTGCTTCCTCGTTATCCCTGCAATTCTCACCGTTTATTTTGTTTCCATTTACGTTGGTGCCGCCATGGGCGCTGAGTGGGCACTTAACAACCCCACTTATGTATACATGAACGGCTGGTTCCACTACTTTAAACTCTATGCCGCCACCGCAGGCTGCATCGGCTTTATGATGATCAAGTATAAATGGGGCATCGGCAAAAAGGAATGGTTTAAGGTGTTCCCCTTCCTCATCGTTGCTGCCAACATTCTTATTGCTGTGGTCAGCGACTTTGAGTCCGCTATCAAAGGTGCAATGTCTCCCGATGGCTGGTGGCTCAGCAGCGAAAACGTTTGGCTCTACGGCGGCTGGTGGAACTGGCTCAACGGCATTGCCGGTATCGTAAACATCTTCTGCATGACCGGCTGGTGGGGCATCTATACCTCCAAGGGCAAGAAAGATATGCTTTGGCCCGATATGACCTGGCTGTACATCATTGCTTACGACATATGGAACTTCCAGTATACCTATCTGAATCTGCCCACTCACGCATGGTTCTGCGGACTTGCTCTGCTTCTGGCTCCCACCGTTGCAAATGCGCTGTGGAACAAGGGCGGCTGGATCCAGAACCGAGCCAACACGCTGGCATTGTGGTGTATGTTTGCTCAGGTGTTCCCCCTCTTCCAGGATCAAAGCATCTTTACCACCATTCCCGTGCTGTATGCTGACGGCTTTATGAACGCCGCTGTCCGTCCCACATTGGTCAACCCCGTTCCTCAGGGTGTGATATCCATCATCTCTTTGGCCATCAACGTGCTGGTTCTGGCATTGATCGTCAAACGCTCCGTTGAGCAGAAGAAGAATCCCTACAAGAATGAGATATTCTCCGACACCAAGGACTTCCAGCTTGCTCTTGCAAGAGCCGAGGAAAAACAGTAACCGATATAACCAAAAGAGGCTGCAGAAAATCTGCAGCCTCTTTTTCCGCGCTTGGCTCAATGCTCAAATTGTGCGCTATTGAAAAAACGTTGTGCTTATGCTATACTTTGTATACAAAAAATTTGCACCACACAAATTATGCAAAAGAGGAAAGCGGTTATGCATGATTGCTGCTTTACAAAAGAAAATGATTGGTTCAGATATCGCGCCGCAGCGATTATAGTAGAAAACGGCTGTGTGCTTTTCGCCTGCAATGAAACAGACAATTACTTTTATTCTATTGGTGGCGGCGTACATCACGGCGAGACAGCAGAATCTGCTGTTATCAGGGAAGTATTTGAAGAAACCGGAGTCCACTATGAAATAGACAGTCTAGCTGTTATTCACGAAAACTTTTTTACCGAAAGCGACGGCATATTAAAAGGACTTAACTGTCACGAAATCTGTTTTTATTTCCTCATGAAACCAAGAGGAACGCAGGAACTTCACAGCAACAGCATAACGCACGGTGTAAAAGAGGAAATGTGCTGGATCCCCATTGAGGATCTAGATAAATACACGGCCTACCCGGTATTTATGAAAGATTATCTTTCCAGTGATCACAACGGAACAGAACATATTGTATCGGATGAAAGAGCATACACCGAATCCCCTGCCCTGTGATATTGAAAAAACGTGGCGCTTATGCTATAATTTAGGCAAAAGCAGTTTTGTTTGAGTTTGGAGGTTATGGTAATGAACAATAAATTTTATGAGAAATTCATATTCAGCAAAAGTAAAATTGCGATAATACTGCGCTTGTTGGCATGGCTGTTGCTTATTGTAGCAATTGGTGCAGGAGTTGTGGAAAGCTTCAACGATGCGGAACCCGTGCCTCTGTTTTTATACACATTCTATGCAGCCGGCGCCATGCTTTTGCTGTATACTGTTGCTGCGATCATACACTATCTTGCAGAAATTACGGATATCCTTAAGCGCAACGCAGACAATGACAGGAAGAATTGCTGAACCCATATATCCTATTGAAAAAATTATATACCTATGCTATACTTTAGGCAAAAGCAGTTCATAAACCTGAATTGACAAAGGAGGCTTTATTATGTTTGACGTTTGGGTCGGTGATGTAAACATCGCACCGTTTCTGTGGCTTTTTGCCCTCATTGTAATACTCCCCCTTCAACTTTTACTTTGCTTCAAAGCAAAAAACAAACTCGTCCGTCTTTTGCCGGTGATCATCTTCTCTGTCTTGGCTGTGGCAGCCATTATCGCCGTCGCCGTTTCTATCGATTGGTCCGCCATGTTCTATCTTATCTTTGCTGTCTATTTCGTAGTTATGCTGCTTTTCTGCGGCGTGGCTTGGATGATATGGTTTATTGTCAAAAAGATAAAAACAAAGAAAAGCTAAAAACAACACAAAAGAACAAAACCACGGCAAGGATAACTCCTGCCGTGGCTTTTTTATGCTTTTATATCAACCGTACTGTGCTTCTCTGAGAGGCTTATCCCAATGTACTTTGCCGTTCAGCGACTTGGCAATTTCATCTGCTGCGGTCTGCACCTGCGCAAGATACTCGTTGTCTCTCTTTTTGGAGCGGCGTCCCTTGGTTCGCAGCAGCTCCTTTGTGGCGCAGGCATCGTAGCTTATGGCGAAATCCTCAGCATCTCTGTACGGAAAGAATGACACCCCCACCTCATAGCGGATCATTCCGCTGTCGCTTTCGGCATTCAGCCAAACCACAGCTCCGCGGCGCTCCACACCGTTAAATGTGCATTCGGCCGAAAAATATTGCTTGTAAACATCAATGTTTGTCACGGAAAATTCCTCCAAAGTGTTTTTGCGGCAGAAACGTCATCAAAAATGCCTCTTCAGCATTCCTTCCAATGCCTTACCGTGACGGGCCTCGTCACGAGCCATCTCGTGAACGGTGTCGTGGATAGCGTCAAGACCGTTCTTCTTTGCGCATACTGCCAGATCGAACTTGCCCTGAGTTGCACCGAATTCGCAATCCACACGCCACGCAAGGTTAGCCTTGGTGTCAGCCTTCATGTTAGCTTCCAGGTCTTCACCCAGGAGCTCTGCAAATTTTGCAGCGTGCTCAGCTTCTTCATAAGCGGCTTTCTCCCAATATCTGCCTATCTCGGGATAACCTTCGCGGCAGGCAATGCGTGCCATGCAGAGGTACATACCTACTTCAGCGCACTCTCCGTTGAAGTTAGCCATAAGCTGCTCAAAGATATATTTCTTGTCTTCTTCGCTAATATCGGGGTTATTCTTTACGGTTTTAGCATAGATGCCGTATTCGTGCTCTGCGGCAAGAACGGCATCTGCCTTCATCTCGCTGAATTTTTCCGCAGGCACCTTGCAGACGGGACAAAAATCGGGAGCGCTGTCGCCGGTGTGGACATAACCGCAAACGGAGCAGACCCACTTTTTGCCCTCTCCTGCTGTTGCTGCAACGGGAGCAGGTCCGGCTGTCTCTCCGCCCACAAGCTCAAAGTCATCTTTACCGTGGCTGCACAGCGGACAGAGGAAATCGTCGGGAATAACCTCGCCGTCGTATACATAGCCGCAGATGGAGCAGACCCACTGCTTCTTCTCTGCTTTTTTGGTCTTGGGTTTGATGCTGCTTTGGTAATATCCGTAGCTGCAGGAAGCGCCTTTAGAAAGCACCTCGGCATCGGTAACTTCGCCCACGAACATAACGTGGCTGCCGAGATTCATTGATTCCGTAACCTTTGCGGATATATACATATTCGCCTTGTCTGTCAGATAATAGAGTCCGTTTGCGCTGCGTTCAACATTGCCAAAATCCGCAAATTTATCCACGTCGCGACCGGACTGCATTCCGAAATGCTTGAAAAGTGCAAAATCCGCATCATCTGTGATGGCGGAGATGTTGAACTCACCGGTGTTTTTGATCATATCGCAGGTGAGATTATTTTTTATGACTGCAACGGAAATTTTTGCGGGGTCGTTTGCCGCCTGAATAGCGGTATTGATAATGCAGCCGTTGTCTCTGCCGTTCTCCTGCGCTGTCAGCAGATAGAGTCCGTAGGTTATGTTATAAAACGCTTTCTTATCCATTGTGACACCTCTTTGAAAAAA
>JAFSHJ010000153.1 GCA_017440425.1 Oscillospiraceae bacterium
AACTGTTAATCCGTATTCTTCAAGAAATGCAGTTCTTTCTTCATCGTGTTGCTTTCCTTCCTCGGTATAATGCCCCGAACCGTCAAGTTCTATGACGAGCTTTGCCTCTGCGCAGTAAAAATCTGCGATATACTTTCCAAGAACCTTTTGACGAGAAAAGCGAACAGGACAGGTGCGCAGGAAATCGTACCAAAGATGTTTTTCTTCTTTAGTCATATTCTTCCGCAGCATTTTTGCCGTTGGAACAATATTTTTATTGTGTTTTCTCTGCATCACAATTTCTCCGTCTTGCTTCGCAAGTTAAGCCTCCCATTACACAAAGCGAGGCTTAACTTGAAGCAAATATTTATCACTTTGTTGCGGCAATCATGCGGGCAATGTTGTCCATGGCAAAGGCAAGGTTGTCTGCGCTTTGGTGCTTGATCTCGGAGAAAGGCTTTGCCACTCTGTTTGTGCTGAAAATAGCGGTGACACCAAGGTCGTATGCAGCTTCAACACCCTCTGCGGCATCGCCGGCAATAACGGTAACGGGCACACCCGCCTGCTTTGCACGCTGTGTAACACCGGAGATAACTTTTCCGCGCACACTCTGTCCGTCAATGCGTCCCTCGCCGGTGAAAACCATGGTCGCACCCTTCACGGCATCGTCAAAACCAACCGTGTCCAGCACAACGGTAATGCCGCTGGTCAGCTTGGAGGAGAAAAATGCCATCATGCCAATTCCCATTCCGCCTGCAGCGCCCGCACCGGGTCTATCCGCAAGCTCAAGTCCCAAACTGCGCTGAATTGCCTTGTCCAGATCTATCAAGTTCTGATCCAGCACCTTAACTGTATCGGCATCGGCACCTTTCTGCGGTGAAAAGATGTAGGCAGCGCCGCTCTCGCCGAAAAGCGGATTGTCCACGTCGCACATCGTCACAATTTCAACATTCCGAAGGGCAGGATCAATTTCGGAAACGTCAATGCGGTCTATCTGTGACAAGCTTCCGCCCAGAGGGATAAACTGCTCGCCGTTTGCATCGTAAAAACGCACGCCAACCGCAGCCGCAGCTCCGCAGCCGCCATCATTGGTGGCACTTCCGCCCAAACCGAGAATAATTTTTTCGCAGCCGTTTTTCACAGCTTCGAGCATCAGCTCGCCAACGCCGTAGGTGGTCGCCTTGAGAGGGTCTTTGCCGTTGACAGAAGCCTCTGCAAGAGGAAGACCGGCAGCGGCGGCCATCTCGATAACGGCAGTTTTTTTGCCGCCGTTGTCGGTGATAATGCCGTAAAAAGAATCAACCTTATCAAAAAAAGGTCCGCTGACAGCGCAGCTGCAAAGCTCGCCTTGCATTGCCTCAACAAAGCAGCTCACGGTGCCCTCGCCGCCATCCGCAACGGGGAAAGAAACCACCTCGCAGCCGGGCAGATGACGCTGCAAAGCATCACGCATAATGCCGCAAATTTGTGTGGCGCTGACAGTGCCTTTGAAAGAATCGGGTACAAGAATGAATTTCATAAAAAGCTCCTGAAAATTAGTTTATCAATTTAAATCAATTATATAACAAAAACTTGAAAATTTCAATAAAAACAGCTATTTTTGTGTATTTAAGCCGCTTTTCTCAATTGACATATTGACTTATTTGCAAATAAAAGTTAAAATATTATAATAGAGAATATTATGGAAAGGTATGGTTTCCTTATGCTTAATACAGAAAAAACAATGGACAAAATTGTTGCGCTCTGCAAAACCCGCGGCTATGTATATTCCGGTTCCGAAATTTACGGCGGACTTGCAAACGCATGGGACTTCGGTCCTCTCGGTGTAGAGTTCAAGAACAACATCAAGCGCGCATGGTGGAAGAAATTCGTTCAGGAGTCCAAATATAACGTTGGTCTCGACAGCGCCATCCTCATGAATCCCCAGGTTTGGGTAGCCTCCGGTCACGTTGTAAACTTCAACGACCCCCTCATCGACTGCAAAAACTGCAAGACCCGTCACCGCGCTGACAAGCTGGTTGAAGAGTGGATCGCAGAAAACAAGGTTGAAGGCGTTGTTGTTGAGGCCATGAATAACGACGAGCTCAGCGCTTACATCCGTGAAAACGGCATCACCTGCCCCGATTGCGGTAAGTGCGATTTCACCGATATCCGTAAGTTCAACATGATGTATAAGACCCATCAGGGCGTTAACGAGGACACCGCTTCCGAGATCTATCTCCGTCCCGAGACCGCTCAGGGTATCTTCGTAAACTTCGCAAACATTCAGCGTACAACCCGCAAAAAGCTCCCCTTTGGCGTTGGTCAGATCGGTAAATCCTTCCGCAACGAGATCACACCGGGCAACTTCATCTTCCGTATCCGTGAGTTCGAGCAGATGGAGCTTGAGTTCTTCTGCAAACCCGGCACCGACCTCGAGTGGTTCGAATATTGGCGCGGCTTCTGCCGTGATTGGCTCCTCAGCCTCGGCCTCAAAGAGGAAAACCTCCGCCTGAGAGACCACGAGCCGGAAGAGCTCTCCCACTATTCCAAGGCTACCACAGACTTCGAGTTCGTATTCCCCTTCGGTTGGGGCGAGCTTTGGGGCATTGCTGACCGTACCGACTTCGACCTCACCCAGCACACCCAGCACTCCGGCAAATCTCTGGAATACTTCGACCAGGAGACCGGCGAAAAATATATCCCCTACGTTATCGAGCCCTCCCTCGGTGCAGACCGCGTTACACTCGCATTCCTCGTTGATGCTTACGACGAAGAAGTTATCGGCGAGAACGATACCCGCGTAGTTCTCCACCTGCACCCGGCTCTCGCTCCCTTCAAGGCTTGCGTGCTGCCCCTCTCCAAGAAACTTGGTGAAAAGGCATCCGAGCTCCACGAGAAGCTCTCCAAGAAGTTCATGGTTGATTACGATGAGACTGGCTCCATCGGTAAGCGTTATCGCCGTCAGGATGAGATCGGTACTCCCTTCTGCATCACCTACGATTTTGAATCCGAGACCGACGGCTGCGTAACCGTTCGTGACCGCGATACTATGGAGCAGATCCGTATGCCCATCGATGAGCTTGAAGCTTACATCGAGAGCAAACTCGAGTTCTGATTTTAACTTAAAACACTGCAAAGGAGGCAGAGACTGTGAAGAAAACAGTTGCCATATTGCTTGCAACCCTGCTGATGGCAGTAAGCTTTGCAGGATGTTTTGACGTGCCCGACGGCAGCTCATCATCCGGCAAAGAGTCACAGTCTGTGCCCGAAAGCAGCTCGGCCGATTTATCATCAAAAGAAGGATCCGAAGAAAGCTCGCAGGAGAGCGAAGGACAGAGCTCCGTGATAGAGCCGGAATCTCAGCCTTCGGACTCCGAGCAGGAGAATGAGGAGACTTCTCAATCCTCCGAGGAATCCGAAGAGGAAGAGGAGAGCTCCAAACCCTCTATCGGTGTGAATTTCACCGTGAAAAACTTCAATTTTCAGCAGGATGACGGCAGCCTTGTCACAGTAGAACTGGCTGTTCCCGATAGTTGGTACGGTTATGATGGCGATATCAGCCTCTTCCGTGACACCGACGACTATGAGGAGATAAAGGTTGCGGATGCATCCACAGCGAAGATTCTGGAAAGTGCCGACGATATAAACCAATATATCTCCGAACCCGGATATACCGGCGCCACCGTGATGGAGGAGAAGATGTACACCGGCAACAGCGGCAGCAGCATTTATTATTACAAAACCGAGGCTGCTCCCATGGGCGGTATGCACGAGATAGAGGTGTGGTATCCCTGTTTCTATTACATTTTGATGCCGGATAACACCTTCGTCAACCTGGTTTTCTATGCGCTGGACATTGAAGACACAGAGGATTTCGAGCTGTTTGATACCATCGTGGATTCTTTGGTGGTTAAAACAGCACCGGCTGAAACTCAGGAATAAAATAAATCGGCAAGAGCTATCTCTTGCCGATTTTTGTTTTGCAAAAATGTGACTTCGTCACGGAAATTTTTGAAAAAACAGGGTATAATAAAGATACAATAAAGGAAAGGAAGTAGTGATCATGTCAGTACTTAGTGTAAATAAAGATAATTTTGATTCCGTTAAAAATAGCGATAAGCCCGTTCTTTTGGATTTTTATGCCGATTGGTGCGGCCCATGCCGTATGGTATCCCCGTTAGTGGATCAGATCGCAGAGGAGAACCCCCAGTATCTCGTCGGCAAAATCAACGTTGACAACGAGCCCGAGCTTGCACAGGAATTTGGCGTAATGAGCATCCCCATGCTGGTTGTGATGAAGGGCGGCAAGGTGGTCAACAAATCCGTGGGCGCAAGACCCAAGCCCCAGATCCTTGCAATGTTAGAGGACTAACTCACGAAGCCTGCGCTTGTCAACAATTTTGACACCCTTGCGTGAGACTTGCACAATGCCTTCATTGGCAAAATATTTTAACATTCTCGATACCACTTCACGGGCAGATCCCATATATTTGGCGATCTGCTCGTGTGTTAATGGGATAACATCGGCACCGATGCGTGCAGATTCATCCAGCAAAAAGATGGCAAGCCGCTTATCCATGCTCATAAAAAGTATCTGCTGCATGACCCACATAACGTCGGAAAAGCGACCGACCGCTGTTTCGAGAGCGAAAATTTTTATCTTCGGGTTGCGCTCGGATACCGCAGCAAATGCGGGACCGCTGATGACATAGCACTCGCTGTTCTCCTCTGCATCCACAAGCACGTCAAAAGTGATAGCCTGGATCACGCAGGAGGCGGAGAGCATGCACAAATCACCGCTGTGCAGGCGGTAGAGAGTGATATCCTTGCCCTCTTCGGACATCATATAGAGACGAAGCGAGCCGGAGCGCACAAGTATCACACCGGAGCATTCGGTGCCATCGTGGATGTTGGAACCCTTCGGATAGGTCAAAGCCAGGGAATTTTGACAGATATATTCGCGGTCCCCCTCGGAAATATCATCCCAAAAGGGGAATATCTCTCTGTAAACCGGACCGAACATTGCTTGTGCCATTGGAATGACTCCTTTAAATCAAATAACAGCTCGACGCCCTATGCGAGAACGCAGTAAGGGCGTTTTTTTGTCAGTGGCAGCTGTGACCGCCGCAGTTGTGGCTTCCGCAGCCGTGGCTGCCGCAGTTGTGTTCTTCGCCGTGATGGTGGTCGTGGTGATCGCATTTTGCGGCAGGGTCATAGTTGAGAGTGCCTGCTGCGAAGCTTTCCACAGCCTTGTCAGCATCACCCTTGACGCCGCCGAACAGCTTTATGCCCGCCTGAGCCAGCGCCATCTGTGCGCCGCCGCCAATTCCTCCGCAGATGAGCACGTCCGCGCCGAGAGCGGAAAGAAGACCTGCAAGAGCGCCGTGACCGCTGCCGTTGGTGGCAACAATTTCGGCGGAGACTATCTTGCCATCCTCCACGGTGTAGAGCTTAAACTGCTCGGTGTGACCAAAATGCTGAAAAATCTGTCCATTTTCGTAAGTTACTGCAATTTTCATTATAATTACCCCTTTTATATAGTTATTGTATCTCCGCAAGAGAGATAGAAAAGTCGTGACATGTGTTGTTTCATAAATTCAAACTGCGCGGTGCCGGTGCAATGGCAGGTGTAAAAATCGGTGTCAAAACCGTTCAGCAGCTTGGCATAGCCCTCAAGTACACCATCCAAAGGCAGCTTGGAAAAGTGAAAGCCGCCCACCAAAACATCCGGCGCAAACCACTCCGCAATGTTTAGTATACCCTTATGTGAGCAGCCGCTGATGAGGATTTTTTTGCCGCTTTCTTCAATCAGCAGATATTGTTCATGGCGAAAATCGTCGGGTGAAAAGGTGTCGTTCTGCAAAATCAGCATTCCTGCGGAGCTCATGCCATGTTTTTTATCAAAACTGTTGCAGGTGAACAGCGTTAGACCTTCTCCGATTTTGCAGGAATCATCGGTAAAGATAAGTCTGTCGCTCTTAGCAAGAGATGTATCCAGACCGATGTATTTCTCGGTGCCGTTATAATGCGGCTCAAAGGCAAAACGGCTGAGATATACGGGAGCGGTGCGGTTAAGTTCCAAAAATTCACCAAGACCGCCGCCGTGGTCATAGTGTCCGTGGGAAAGAACTGCCGCGTCAATGTCTGAAAGGTCAACTCCGAGTTTTTCGGCGTTTTCAGTAAAGAGGGAGCTCTGTCCCATATCAAACAATATCTTATGTTCCGATGTCTCAATGTAAAGCGAAAGACCGTGTTCCGCTCCGATATTTTCATGGGCGGAAACGTTTTCGGCAAGTACGGTTATCTTCATAAATTGCACTTCCCACCGCGGTGACGGTGACATCCGCCGCAGCCGCAGCTGTTTTCCTCGCCGCTGCAGAGAGTGTAGTCGCCGCCCTCAATTTTAATGCCAATGCCGCAAACCAGAGCCTCGGCAATTTTGCTGCGTGCGGTATTATAAATTTGCTGCACGGTAGTGCGTGCCACCTGCATATAGCCTGCGCATTGCTCCTGCGAAAAGCCCTCTCTGTCTATCAGGCGGACGGTCTCGTATTCATCCACCGTCAAAACGATCCATTCACCGGAGCGACCGACGGGATTGAATTCGCTCACTTCGGGAAGCCTGCAGACTTTTCTGCATTTTCTGGGTCTCGGCATATAATCTTCCTCTCGGAGTTATTGACATATGATATTAACTATATTATACTATGGTTTAAGGCATATGTCAATAACTTAAAAAAACAGAAATGTGATGCAGTCACGGAAAAAGTCGTGAAAAAGAGGTAAAATAATAACAAGAAAATGAGGTGATTTTATGACACACGTTTATGATATGATAATTATCGGCGGAGGTCCCGCAGGTTATTCGGCGGCGCTTTATGCATCCCGTGCAGGGCTGGACACGGTTGTGATAGAGCGTATGTCTCCCGGCGGACAGATGGCGCTTACGGGTGATATCGATAACTATCCCGGATTTGAAGAAGGTGTGGACGGATTTACTCTCGGCATGAAGATGCAGCAGAGCGCAGAGCGTTTTGGCGCAAAAACAGAATATGCCGAGGTAACGGAGGTGGATCTTTCCGGTAAAATTAAAAAACTGGAGACCACAAGCGGCACATTCCTCGGCAAGACCGTGGTGATATCCAGCGGAGCAAACCCCAGAGAGCTTGGCATTGCCGGCGAACGGGAATTGGTTGGCAGCGGAGTTCACTATTGTGCCCACTGTGACGGCAGATTCTATAAAGACAAGACGGTCATAGTGGTGGGCGGCGGAAACACCGCGGCAGCAGATGCGCTGTATCTTGCAAGACTTGCGAAAAAGGTATATGTTGTGCACCGCCGTGACACGCTGCGTGCAACCAAAATTTATCACGAGCCGCTGTTGAATGCGGAAAACGTGGAGTTTGTCTGGAACAGCTCGGTGACGGAGATCGTTGCGGAAGGCAGAGTGGTTGGTGCAAAGGTTACTGACGTAAACACCGGGCAGGTGAGAGAGATTGCCTGCGACGGAATATTCGTGAGCATCGGCAGAACACCAGCAACCGCATTTTTGGGCGGCAGCGTTCAGCTTGATGATGCGGGTTACATTGTTGCGGATGAATCCACAAGGACAAACGCAGAAGGCGTTTTTGCCGTGGGAGATGTGCGCACAAAGGTGCTCCGTCAGGTGGTGACAGCGGTGGCAGACGGCGCCGTTGCGGTACACTATGCGGAGGAATATATTGCGGGATTGGAAAGTGTCCGCGGAGAAAACTGAAACAAGGAGATAAAATTATGTTGGAGATAGGTTCAAAAGCACCCGATTTTACATTGAAGGATAAAGACGGCAAGGACGTATCCCTCTCCGATTTTTTGGGCAGAAAGGTCATATTGTATTTTTACCCAAAAGATAACACCCCGGGCTGCACCCGTCAGGCCTGCGCCTTTGCAGAACTTTACAGCGAGTTTCAGCAAAAAGGGGTGGAAGTTATAGGGGTGAGCAAAGACAGCGTTGCATCCCACATTAAATTCGCAGAGAAGCACGGTCTCAACTTTGTGCTGCTCTCCGACCCCGAGCTGGAGGCGATTCAGGCATACGGTGTGTGGCAGGAGAAAAAGCTCTACGGAAAGGTGAGTATGGGTGTTGTGCGTACCACATTCATCATTGATGAGCAGGGCAACATCGAAAAGATAGTGCCAAAGGTCAAGCCGGACACAAACGCAGCAGAAATTTTGGCGGAGCTTTAAACAAAACAGAGGCCCGCCCTCTCGGACACGCGAAGCGTGTCTCCTCTCCCGTTAAGGGAGAGCCCCGCATACTGCGGGGGAGAGGGCGGGCATTTTTGCGTTTGGCGCAAATTATTTTTTGTTATCGGAAAGATCACGAGACATATAGATTCTGGATTTGTCGCCGGAGGGATGGAAGCCGTAGCCGATAAAGTGCCAGCCGTATCTTTCATAGAAAGAGGTGTGGTCGGTGCAGAGATAGAGATTCTCAAAACCGAGGGCGGCGGCATCGCTTTCAATGCGCTTTATAAGGAGCCCTGCAAGACCGCGTCCACGCCACTCTTCTTCAACGTAGAGAGCGCAGAGGTAGGGACCGATATCCATGCGGCTGACAAAATCGTTGGGAATGATGCCTGCACCGCCGATAATGTTGTCATTGTTGTCGGTCATGAGATACCACTGGGGCAGAGGTGAGCGGCTGCCGAGAGAATTTGCAATGCAGTTGTCGTAGATGTCGTGGGAGATGTTAAACTTTGAGGAGAAAAAGTTGACCGCACGCTCGGTGTATTCGGGATATTTTCTGACGGAGAT
>JAFSHJ010000154.1 GCA_017440425.1 Oscillospiraceae bacterium
ACGGGAAAACCGAAGGATCGCAAAGCCGTGCCGGTGCAGGATGCAGACGACCTTTGAGTCTCTGCAGTAAAGTGAGGCAGGACCGGAACAACCCACCGGGTGACGGGAGCCGCCATTTCGGAGAAATGGCGAAGCGAAATTGCAGAGCAATTCCGCTTGGTGGCATTGCCACCGCTCCCGACACCCGTTGGGCTTGTCCCGCCCGTCGGCGCGCAACAAAATTGCGCCACCGCAGAATGCGTGGGCGCAAGGTTTTAAGGAGAAAGATGTCAGTGGCTTCTGGCGGTGTAGAGAGCATAGTAAGCGCCCTTTTTTGCCATAAGCTCATCGTGAGTGCCTGCCTCAACAATGTTTTGGTTGTCGATGTACATGATCTTGTCGCAGTTTCGGATGGTTGAGAGACGGTGTGCGATGATGAAAGAGGTGCGTCCCTCAAGCAGACGGGCAATGCCTTCCTGAACATAGACCTCGGTCTGGGTGTCGATGGAGGAGGTAGCCTCATCCAAAACGAGGATGCGGGGATCGGAGATAAGAGTGCGGGCAAAGGAGATGAGCTGCTTTTGACCCTGAGAGAGACGGCTGCCGCGCTCGTTGAGCTCGGTGTTGTAGCCATCCTTCATCTCTTTTACAAAATCGTGGACGTGAACAGCCTCGCTGGCGGCAATGATCTCTTCCTCGGTGGCATCCTGCTTTCCGTAGCGGATGTTGTAATCCACCGTGCCGGAGAAGATGAAGCTGTCCTGCAGCATGATTCCCATCTGCGAACGGAGAGAATTAAGCTTGATCTTGGAGATGTCGTAGCCGTCAACAAGGATCTGACCCGAGTTGAGGTTGTAGAAACGGGAGAGCAGGTTGACGACGGTGGATTTACCTGCACCGGTGGGACCGACCAGCGCAACGCTTTCGCCGGCTTTGACAGTGAAGCTCACGTTGTTGAGAATGATCTTGGACTCATCGTAGCTGAAAACAACGTTGCGGAATTCTACATCGCCCTTGATGGGAGGAAGCTCTACGGCATCGGGCACATCTTCAATGACAACGGGCTCGTCGAGAGTCTCAAAGATACGCTCAAGATAGGCCAAAGTGTTGATGAGGTTGTTGTAAATGTTTGCAAGGTTGGAGATAGGCTGCCAAAAACGGTCGGCATAGGAGGTCATACCCATAATG
This sequence comes from Oscillospiraceae bacterium, assembly GCA_017440425.1. Classification (GTDB taxonomy): domain Bacteria; phylum Bacillota; class Clostridia; order Oscillospirales; family Ruminococcaceae; genus SIG526. The sequence goes on from JAFSHJ010000154.1 coordinate 1,168, forward strand.
GTGCCGAAGGTCACGGCAGGACTCAGCCAAAGAATGCCGCCGATGTAGATCATGGATGCAACCACACGGGAGATGATGGGCACGCTGTTGCCGATAAAGTTGCCGATGTAAACAGCCTTGATCCAAACCTTTCGGGCCGCCTCACAGAGGTTGGTGAAAATGGAGTAGTTTTTCTCCTGACGGGTAAAGGTCTGGGTTATCTTAACGCCGTTGATGCTCTCCTGAAGATATGCGTTGAGGTTGGAGTTTTTGTTGGAAACATCCTGCCAGGCCTTTCTCTGTGCAGGCTTTGTAGCAAGAATAATGATGAGAAGAACGGGAAGACCTGCAATAACAAACCAGGCAAGGCGGGAATCCAGAATGAACATAAAAATTGTGATGAAAATCAGGTTGAACACTTCAAGAATAACGCCGAGAATACCGTTGGAGAGCATATCCGATACGTTGTTGATATACTGAACAACACGGACGAGTATCTTTCCGTGGGGTCTGTCGTCGTAGTAGGAGAAGGGCAGCTTCTGCAGATGCTCGTAGAGATCCTGACGCATGTGGAAGACGATTCCCTGGCTGACCTTTACCATAATGCGGTGATAGGCCATGTTCAGCAAAAGCATGAGAACAACCAGCGAAATGTAAATGGCGGAGAGAATAATAAGCTCCTTCATATCCTTGTTGGGCACGGTGATGTCCAGAATGTGCTGGGTTATCAGCGGAAGAAGCATGGTGGAAAAGCTTGAGGTGAGGAGGAGAAACAGAGCAAGTACCATTCTGCCGGAAAACATTCGGATATATTTTCCGCTCTTTTTAAGATGCTTAAAACTAAATTCGCTTTCCAGCTTTTCGTCAATGTCAAACTTATTCCTGGCCATAATCTGCCTCCTCTCCGTCATCAACGCCGTTTTGGATGCAGTTGATATTGTAATAATAGCCTTTGTTTTTCAAAAGTTCTTCGTGGGTGCCCATTTCCTCAATGCGCTTGTTGTTGAGCACAATGATCTTGTCCGCGTGTTTAACGGAGGAGATACGCTGGGCAATAATTATCTTAGTGCAGGGGAAGTCGAGAGAATCAAGCCCCTGCTGGATAAGCTCTTCCGTCTCCATATCAACAGCGGAGGTGGTGTCGTCCAGCACAAGGATGCGGGGCTTTATTGCAAGGGCACGGGCAAGAGCGATCCTCTGGCGCTGACCGCCGGAGAGTCCTACGCCGCGTTCGCCGATAATGGTGTCGTAGCCGTCTGTGAGTCGGTTGATAAAGTCCACCTGAGCAGTTTTTGCGCTTTTCTCAACGTCTTCCATAGAGATGGATTCGTTGCCGTAGGCAATGTTGCCCTCAACGGTGTCGGAGAAGAGGAAAACGTCCTGGGTGGCAACGCCGAACTTGGAGCGCAGACTCTGCAGATTCCAGCGCTTTACGTTTATGCCGTCAATGGTGATCCTTCCCTCTTTAACGTCGTAAAAACGCTCCAAAAGGTTGATGATGGTGGTTTTGCCGCTGCCGGTCTCACCCATAATTGCAACGGTCTGTCCGGGGGCAATGTCAAAGGAGATGTTTTCCAGAACAGTCTCACCCTTAAAGCGGAATGTGACGTCCTCAAAGCGGATGTGTCCCTCAAAGTCGTCGGTGAGGATAAGTCCGTCATCCTTGTTCTGAATGGTGGGGCATTGATAGTAGATCTCCATAACCTTCTCGCTGGAGGCGAAGAAACGCTGAACGTCGTTGAGCAGCGCAACAATGGAGCCGAGGGGGCTGGCAAGAGTCCAGGACAGCATGGAAAATGCGGAGAGCTCACCTGCGGTCATCCATCCCTTGATGAGGAAAAAGCTGCCAAGCAGAGGGATGACGATTCCCATATACTGACCGCCAAAGGTGAGGGGAAGATAGAATTTGAGCCAAATTCGGTTTACCTCAAGGTTTGCATCGTAAAAAGCTTTGTTTCTTGTGCGGAAACGCTCTTTTTCGAACTCTTCGCTGGCAAAAGCTTTTACAACGCGGTTGCCCTCAATGTTTTCCTGGGCGCAGGTGTTGATATCGGAGAGTGTGTTTCGGACATCAACAAAATAGGGGCGGATCTTTTTGCCGTATACACTTGAAATAATTGCAATTATCGGGGTCACAATTACAAGAAAAACAGCAAAACGTGCGTTGATCACAAAGCTTGCGGTAATACCGCAGACAAAGAGAAGGATGCAGACAAGCAGCTGCTTGAAAAGATAAGAGATGGAGTGCCTGAGCATATCAAGGTCACCGGTAAGACGGGTCATAATATCACCGGTGCGGAAAGAGTTGAAGAAGCCCATCTCCTGGTTTTGAATATTATTGTAAAGATATTTACGCAAATTAAGCACAAGGTTTTGGCTGGCATGTTCTGCCAACATACCGGACCAAAAGTTTGAAGCATGAGTGATAACGGTTACTCCGATCATTGCAACCGCAACGGGAATAAGATACTCCATATTTCTTACAGTTTCGCCTGCTTCATTAACCGTTCCCACAATTACATTGTCAACAAGGATGGAGGAGAGGAAGGGGTTGACAAGGCACAGGGCAGAAAAAAGAATGGAGAGAATAATGGAAACAACATACTGCGATCTTCCGCGATGCAGGTTTTTCCATATCCATTTAATTTGTAACATAGCATCACCTGATTATCTTTAGGACAAAAAAGTTTTTTCGGGCTGTGGATTTGTAAGTTACGAACTTTTACCGCTTTCGCGTCTTACAAATTACATTGGACTGTCACCTCCCGTGAAAAATAATTTGTTCGTAAAGAATACCACAATATTTTGCTTTTGTATATATGTATTTTGCATATAGATTAAAAATTTTATTGGGCAAATTTTAGTTTAAAAGCAAAGGATTTTGGAGAATTAAATGTGGAGAAATGCCACAAAAACCGCCGGGTTTTGTGGAGAAAATTACAGACAGCAAAAAAGTCAGCATTTGAAATTTGCCTTCAAATGCTGACTCTGTAACTTTAAAAATATCAGTCTGCGTGGATGGTGTCCACCTGCTGGAAGCGGGAGTGAACGCCGTCCCAGCCGAGGTTGACGGTGGCGGTCTCGCCGTGACGGTTTTTGGCAACGATAAGCTCTGCAAGGTTGCCGTTTTCCGCATTCTGGTCGAAGTAAGCTTCACGGTGTATCATCATAACGATATCTGCGTCCTGCTCAATGGAGCCGGATTCACGCAGGTCGGAGAGCATGGGGCGCTTGTCCTGACGTCCCGCAACACCACGGGAGAGCTGGGAACAGACGATGATGGGCACGTTGAGCTCACGGGCCATAATTTTAAGGGAGCGGGTGATGTCGGAAACCTCCTGAACACGGTTTTCACTGCGTTTTCCGCCGGAGCCGGAGGTCATCAGCTGCAGGTAGTCGATAACCACCAGACCGAGGTCGGGGATACGGCGAAGCTTTGCCTTCATCTCCGCAACGGTGATGCTGGAGGTGTCGTCCATGTAAATGGGAGATTTGGAGACCACCTGAATGGTCTCAATGAGGCGCACCCATTCGTTGGAGGACATCTGTCCGGTGCGGAATGCCTTGCTGGAGATGGCCGCCTGAGAGGAGAATATTTTGGAGGTGAGCTGTTCGGAGCTCATCTCAAGGGAGAACACCACAACGGTGCGTTTTTGTTCAAATGCAACGTTTGCCGCAATGTTGAGGGCGAAGGTGGTTTTGCCCATACCGGGTCGTCCCGCAACGATCAGCAGGTCGGATTTATTGAGGCCGGTGAGAATGGTGTCCAGCTCGCTGTAGCCGGTGGAGATACCGAGATATTGGTCTCTGTCCTTGCCGCTCAGCTTCTGCAGACGGTCGAAGGTGGCAAGGGCACTCTCGCTGATGTGGGTGATGCCCTTGGTGCCCCGTCCCTGACGGATGTCGTAGACCTTCTGCTCTGCGCTGTCCAGCAGCATCTGCGCATCGCCCTGACCGTCGGCGGCCTCCGCAATAATTTCCTGCGAAGCACGCACCAGCATACGGCCTATGTATTTATCCAGAACAATGCCCACATAAGCGTTGATGTTGGAGATGGAGGGAACGATATCCACAAGCTGGGAGAGATACATTTTTGCATCCGCATCCGATTCAAAGATGTTTTCCGCTCTCACACGGTTGAGCACCGTGACAAAATCCAGCGTCTCGCCGGAGAGGAACATTTTGCTCATCAAAGCAAATATCTCGGCGTGCTGTGGGCGGTAAAAGTTATCGGGGCGCAGCTGTTCAAGTATCTCGGGGAGGCAGGTGGGATCCACGAGAATGGCGCCCAGCACAGATTGCTCCGCCTCTAGGTTATAGGGGATCTTTCCGGAGATATCCGGAAGCTCGCCCGTTGGCTGCATAGACTGCATAACAATTCTCCTGACCGAAGTTTTTGTTGGCTTTTGGTTGTGGCTTATTCTTCAGCAACCACAACAAACATTTTTGCGCTTACTCCTGCGTGAAGCTTTACAACAGCCTCAAAGGAGCCGAAGTTTTTGATATCGGAAGAGAGCTCTACCTTGCGTTTGTCAACGGCAACCTTAAAGCTCTTTTCAATGGCGTCTGCAACCTCTTTGGATGTTACGGAGCCGAAGAGTCTGCCGTTAGCGCCTGCTTTTGCGGTGATCTTAACGGATTTTCCGTCCAGCTGTTTTGCTGTGTCGCGAGCCTGCTGAAGCTCAATGGCTTCACGGCGCTTTGCAGCCTCTTCCTTGGCTTTCACTTCGCCGAGGATCTGGTTGCTTGCCTCAACTGCAAGGCCGCGCTTGATGAGAAAGTTGCGTGCGTAACCGTCTGCAACCTCTATGATCTGTCCCTTTTTGCCGGAACCGCGTACGTCTTCTTTCAAAAGTACTTTCATTGTGTTAACCTCCAAGTGATACGACCGTTATTCGGTCTCTTTTTTGTCTTCTTTGATATAAATATCATAATATTCGTCAATTGCTTTTTCAAGCAATGTCATAGCGTTTTCAAGGGTCTCGCCCTTAAGCTGCGTGCCTGCCATGGTGTGGTGACCGCCGCCGCCCAGCTTTTCCATAATGAGCTGAACGTTCATCTTGCCGAGGGAGCGTGCCGAAATGGAGATCTCGCCTGCGTAATCGTACATTACGAAGGATGCATCCACGCCGGTGATGTTCAGCAGCTCGTCCGCAGTTTGGGGAGCAACGATCTTGATCTCGTTGGTGGTGTCGGCAGCGCCTGCAATGGCGCAGTTTTTATAGATGCGTGCGGAGGATACCAGCTTGGTGCGCTTTTGATAGGCACTCATGGAGCCGGAGAATATCTTCTTCACCTCAATGGTGTCGGCGCCCATCTTGCGCAGATAGGCGGCAGCTTCAAAGGTGCGCACGCCGGTGCCCATAACAAAGTTTTTGGTATCCAGCGTGATGCCTGCCAGCAGAGCCTCTGCCTCAATGGGAGAGATGGGGTAGTTATCGCCGGAATACTGGAGCAGCTCGGTGACCATTTCGGATGCGGAGGATGCGTTGGGCTCGTGGAAGAAAATTCGGGTATCTTCAATGTGGCCCACCATTTTTCTGTGGTGGTCAATGATGACCACGTTTTTGCAGGCATTCAGCAGGTCGGGGGATTCGGTGAGCATTGCAACGTGGGTGTCCACGATTATAAGCAGGGTGTTGGGTTTGACAAGCTTGAGCGCGTGGGGCGGAGCAACAAAGAGATCGTTGTGTCCGTTCTCATAAACGCGCTTGAGCAAAGCGGTGGCAAGGTTTTTGGTGGGATCCAAAACGACATATGTAGGCTTTTTGCAGGAGAGTGCAAACCTGGCCATACCCACCGCAGAACCAAGGCTGTCGATGTCCGCATATCTGTGTCCCATGACCATAACGTTGTCGGATGCCATGATAAGCTCTTTGAGTGCGGATGCCACGATCCTGGATTTGACACGGGTGCGCTTTTCAACGCCCTTGTGAATGCCGCCGAAGAACTCAAAGCCGCCGTTTTCTGTTTTTACAGCAGCCTGGTCGCCGCCGCGTCCCAAAGCCATCTCCAAAGCCTGCTCGGCAAGCTTTTCGGCATCGGTCAGGTTTGCGGCGCCGCGTCCCACACCGATGGAAACGGAGGCGCGTGTCTTGAGATCGGGAAAATCCAGCTCACGGATATCATCCAGCAGGCGGAAACGTCCCTCCAATATCTTTTTGAGATGACGCTCTTCAATGATGGCGATATATCTGTCGCGGCGGGCGGTTCTGCTGAGATAGCAGTTGTGCTCTATGGAGAATTTTTCAAGGGTCTCCTCCACAGCGCCGATAATTCTTGTTTTTTCGCTGTCCTTTGCATCCTGAAGCAGCTCATCGTAGCTGTCCAGAAGTATCATTGCAACGGAAAGTCTTGTTTCAAAGAACTCGTTGGTGTAATGGCGGAGCTCTGTTTCATCGAGAAAATAGAAAACACGGAGAATATCGTTGTTTTTGCCCATGGCGGGGAGCATATACACCTTAAAGTTTCCGTCCTCATAGCGCAGGCGGATGCCTTTTGTAAGGATGTCGCCCTCCAAATCCACATCGGGAACGAGAATGTTTATGGAAGAGCCTATCATCTGTTTGTTGTGGATGACGGTGCTCTCAAAGGGCTTGTTGTACCAAATTATCTCGTCAAGATCGTTTGAGACCACCACGGGGAGTGGAAAGTTGGGAAGGAAACCGTGCATTTGGGAATCCAGCGTCTTTGCCATATACTGCAGATATTCGTTAATGTCCTTGTTGACTTTGGAGAGGGAGACCAGCAGATAGATGTAAAGAGCAAGCAGCAAAGCGGCTTCGATCCAAAACAGCAGCTTGCTGACAAAAAATGTGGCAAAAACAACCAGCGTGCAAAAAATCACCATTACATAGACTATGGGTTTAAACAGCCAAAGTTTTCGGTTCATAGTCGGCTCACATTGTCACCGCAGAGGTAAGTTCGGGAGAATGCTGCGGCAATGTTACTCCTTTCTTGTGTCTTTTTTCCCGTAGAAAGCGAAATCATTCGCCAATGTTTCGGATATCTTCAATTATGGGCAGGATCATGGGGCTGCGGCCGGTTTTTGCGTAGAGATATCTGTCCAAAGCATCTTTGACCTTGTTTTTGAGAGAGGACCATTCAACCATTCCGGGGCGCATATAGTTTTCGGCGGCCTCTTTTGCAATGCGTTTTGCCTCTGCCAGCATGGGTTCGGATTCACGCACATAGACAAAGCCGCGGGAAACGATATCGGGACCGGCAAGGATCTGTCCGGTGACGGAGTTGATGGTCATCACGGCAATTATAAGTCCGTCCTGCGCAAGCTTCTGGCGGTCTCTTATGACCGTGTTGCCAACGTCGCCCACGCCGAGACCGTCCACGAATATCTTGCCTGCGGGCACAGCTTCGGATATCTTCATGGTGTCGCCGTTTGTCTCGATAACGTCGCCGATGGATGCAATGTGGATGTTTGCAGGGGAGATGCCCATCTTAACGGCAAGTCCTGCGTGCTTTTTCAGGTGCTTGTATTCGCCGTGGACCGGCACAAAGAATTTGGGATTGGTGAGGGAGAGCATCATCTTCAGCTCGTCCTGGCAGGCGTGTCCGGAGACGTGGACCTCATACATCTTTTCATAGATAACATCTGCGCCCAGCTTCATAAGGTCGTTGACGACACGGTTGACCAGCTTTTCGTTGCCGGGGATGGGGGTGGCGGAGATGATGATGAAATCGTTGGGGGTAACGGTTATCTTGCGGTGCTCACCGGATGCCATTCTTGCAAGAGCGGACATCGTCTCGCCCTGGGAACCTGTGGTGATGATGACGATCTCGGAATCGGGGAAGCGTCCGATGTCTTCCACATCAATGAGCATACCCTTGGGTATCTTGAGATAACCCAGCTCCATTGCCACGTTCACAACGTTGACCATGCTGCGTCCGCTGACGGCGATCTTGCGTCCGAAATGGCGGGCGGTGTCAACAATCTGCTGAATGCGGTGGATGTTGGAGGAGAAGGATGCAATGATTATTCTGCGGTCGCTGGCGCCGCTGAAGAGGTGGGTGAAGGATTCGCCCACGTTTTTTTCGCTGGGGGTGCTGCCGGGGCGCTCCGCATTGGTGGAATCGGAGAGCAGAGCCAGCACGCCTTTGCGTCCCAGCTCGCCGAAGCGGGCAAGGTTTATAACTTTTCCCTCAATGGGGGTGTAGTCTATCTTGAAGTCGCCGGTCTGGATGACGATGCCGGCAGGTGTGTGGATAGCCATGGCGCAGGCATCGGGGATGGAGTGGTTGACGTTGATGAATTCAACGGACATACAGCCGAATTTCACCACATCGCCGGCGCGCACCACGTTGAGCTCGCATTTTCCCGCAAGTCCTGCCTCTTTAAGCTTGCCTTCAACAAGACCGAGGGTGAGCTTGGTGCCGTAGACGGGGACGTTGATGTTTTTGAGCAGATAGGGAAGTCCGCCGATGTGGTCTTCGTGACCGTGGGTGAGAACAATGCCCTTGAATTTGTCGCGGTTCTGTTCAAGATATGCAAAATCGGGGATGACGATATCCACGCCCAGCATATCGTCGTCGGGGAAGGCAAGTCCGCAGTCAACGGCAAAGAGGTCGTCGCCGCATTCGTATACGGTTATGTTTTTGCCTATCTCATTGAGTCCGCCGAGCGGGATTATGCGGAGTGTGGGCTTGTTGGATTTGCGTCCGCGCTTTTTTGCAGCGGGAGCCTTTTCCTTTTTAATGTCATCCAGCGCGCTTTGTGCAGAGAGGATGGCGCTGTCGGTTATCTGGTTGTTGGAAAGAGATTTGTCTCCGTCGCTCTTCTTTTTGGATGCTGTGTTTTTGGCGGATTTAGCGGCTTTGGTGTTC
>JAFSHJ010000155.1 GCA_017440425.1 Oscillospiraceae bacterium
CCGTGAAGGCGGCCGTACTGTTGGTTCCGGCGTTGTTACTCAGATCAACGAGTAATTTTAGCCATTGATCCTTGTGATTAACTTTAACCCCCATACGCACTGCGTATGGGGGTTTTTGTTTGCAAAGTTATCCATAAAAAAGCCATCAACAGTTGTTGATGGCTTTTGAATTATTGTTTGTTGTTTAATCTTCATCTGCAAGCATATCTTTAAGTCTTACACCTGCAGCAAACAGCTCTTTTTTAGAGTAAGCTCCGGATGCGGTGACTGCTGCAACAGCCTGCTTGATGCTGCAGTCATTTTTCAAAATATAGTCAAACAGAAGTGTTTCGGGCAGAGGTTTATCTTCTGCGGATTCTTCAATATCGGGAATTTCCATAACAATGCTGTATTCGCCTTTTTTATGGTTGGGGTTGCCTTCAAGCTCTGCAAGCACTTCGGCAGGGGAGCCACGGTAGATGCGCTCGTGAAGTTTGGTCAAATCGTTGCAAACACAGAGCTTGGCAGAGGGAATGGCCTCTGCAACAGATGCAACGGTAGAGGTTATGCGCATCGGAGATTCATAAAAAATAGCGGTTTTAACGCTGTCAGTAAGCATTTTATCCCAAAGCTTTTTAATTTCACCGTTTTCCCTGGGAACAAAACCGTAAAATGCAAAGGAGGTGAGATCAAAGCCGGAGATGGATGCGGCAGAAATTGCAGCGCAGGCACCGCACACTGCAACAACTTTTATTCCGGAGGCAGCGGCAGCTTCAACAAGAATGCAGCCGGGGTCGGAGATGCAGGGAGTGCCGGCATCGGAGATGAGAGCAATATTCAGTCCGCTGTTAAGTTTATCCAGTAATTCCTCGACACGGGAGCGCTCGTTAAATTTGTGATATGATATAAGTTTGGCATCCACGCCAAGCTTGGAAAGCAGGGGATAGGAGGTGCGGGTATCTTCTGCCGCAATGATGTCGGCGGTTTTAAGGGTTTCTGCGGCACGAGGGGTTAGATCATCAAGGCAGCCGATAGGGGTAGCCACAACGTATAGGGTGCCTGCTATGCGGGAAATATCTGAAATCATATACTCAACATCCAATCCAAAACATTATATAAATATTATCTCCTCAAATCTCGTTATTGTCAAGCATAAAAAGCAGGCGGTTGAAAAATATAACCCGCAAAATCAATTTTAATATTGCAAACAACAGATAAATATAGTATAATATTATCAACAACACAATGTAAACGATTACACGATGTGATAGGAGGCAGCAAAATGGAAAATATTAATAATTTGAATGATATCAGAATAGGTGTAATAGTTGGCGCGGATAACGCACTTAAAGTTATTCCTCAGCTTATTCCTTACGGCTTTGAAAGCTTCGAGATCACATTTGGCAGCAGCTGTGAGGGCTACGATCTTCGTGAATACGGCAAACACGTGCAGGAGATAATCGGGGAGAATGACTGCGTAATATCCTGCCTTGGTCTTTATAGTGATCCGCTGAGTGAGACAGCAGAGGGCGAAGCGGTTATCAAATGTTGGGAGAATCTGATAGATAACGTTGATGCTTTCGGTTCCAATATTATTGCCGGATTTACCGGAAGATTGGCAGATATGCCCGTCGATAAGTCTATTGGCAGATACAAAACCGTTTTTGGAGAGCTTGCAAAGCGTGCAGAGGACAAGGGCGTTAAAATTGCCTTTGAAAACTGCGATTGCGGCGGAAACTGGAACAGAGGCGGTGTAAACATTGCTTTTTGTGAGCGCGCATGGGAAATGATGTTTGATGTGCTGCCAAATGAAAATATAGGTCTTCAGTGGGAGCCCTGCCACCATATGGTACAGCTTGTGGATCCCATTCCGCAGCTGAAAAGATGGGTCAATAAGATAATTTGTCTCCACGGAAAAGATGCTACGATCGATTGGAATATCGTCAACAGCCGCGGAATTTCCTGCGGAGAAACCTTTGCATGGCACCGCACTCCCGGATTTGGTGACAGCAACTGGACTAATATAATTTCCATCCTTCGTATGAACGGATTCAAAGGCAGCATTGATATAGAAGGTTTCCACGATCCCGTTTACAAAGGTGAGTTGGAATATACCGGTCAGGTCTATGCCCTTAACTATCTGAAAAAGTGCAAGGGTGGAGAGTTTGTTAAAATTGAGCTTTAAGTCTGCTTATCAAACAGGTATCATTGCAAAAAAGTGTTGACACATAAAAAACAGAGTGATATAATATACAAGAACCGCACAATATAATAAACAGGGGCGCTGAGTACAACTCGGCTGTGATGTGGAATAAAGGTTTTCACGGTCCCTTATGACCTGATATGGGTAATGCCAACGTAGGGAGTTTATATAGCACAGATAAAAGCTATAATGACAAATACCGCACTACCGTAAAGGGTGCGGTATTTTTTATTTATAGTGGGAGATGGCAAAATGGAAAAAGGTTTTTCCAAAACACGCATTCTTGTTGAATGTGCAATTATGATTGCCGTTGCAACCGTGCTTTCATCCATCGGAAAGATATACGAAGCACCTTTGGGCGGCTCGGTGACCTTGGCTTCAATGGCACCGATGATTATCATTTCCTATCGCCACGGAATCAAGTGGGGAGTGGAAGCTGCACTACTGTATTCACTCATTCAGCTTATGCTTGGTCTGGGATCGGTGGCATATGTTCCAACAGCAATTGGTATTGTTTTGTGTGTGCTGCTGGACTATGTGATAGCATTTACATTGATAGGTTTTTGTGGAATATTCAAAAAGCCTATCAAAAATGAATATGTGTCAGTAACCGTGGGAACGGTGGCTGCTTGTTTAGGTCGCTTTGTCTGCCATCTTTTAAGCGGTGCTGTGGTTTGGTATGAGATAACCAAAGAGGGACAGTGGAATGAGTTGGTAAACCGCGTAGGAATGTGGACGTATTCACTGATATACAACGCACAATATATGGTTCCGGAGACAATAATCACTGTCATTGCAACTCCGCTCATATATATGGTGATGAAACAAATCGGAAAAAACAGAAGATGAAGAGTTTGAGTGCCGCATTGCCGCAAGGTGATGTGGCATTTGCTTGTTTAAAGCGGTTTATTGTGTGAATTTTGAGTATTATATAGAAAAATGCATAAAATTAAGTTTTTATAAAAGTTTTTCTTCCTTTTTTGAGTTAAATGGTTTATAATATAAATGTTGTGCATTTTTGGGTTTATATTATTGAAAAAGAGAGGAAGAGATTTATGTCACCTGTTATTTCTTTGGCAGGAATCGTCATCGGCTTGATACTCTTAATGTATCTTGCGTATAAGGGTCATTCTATAATATGGGTAGCTCCTGTTTGCGCAGTTGTTGTTGCAGTAATGGGCGGTCTTTCCATTTTGGATTCTTATCTCGGTGACTACATCGAAGGTGTTGCAGAGTACATAGTTTTGTGGTTCCCGGCATTTTTCCTTGGTGCTGTTTACGGCAAGCTGATGGATATGACAGGCTCCGCACGTTCACTTGCAGGTAAAATAGTGGATATCATCGGACCGAAATTTGCGGTTGCAGCAGTTGTTATCCCTTGTATGCTTATGACCTACGGCGGAATTTCGCTGTTTGTTGTTGTTTTTGTGGTTTATCCCATGGGATATGCGATCTACCGTGCAGCAAACCTGCCGCGCACATTGCTTCCCTCGGCTATTGCATTCGGTGCTTTCGGCATCACAATGACAGCTGTTCCCGGTACTCCCCAGATCCAGAATATTATCCCCACCGAGTATTACGGCACCACCGCAACAGCAGCACCGCTGATGAGTATTGTTGCAGTGATCGCTATTGGTGTTCCCGGATATATCTATCTTGAATGGCGTGCACGTCAGGCAAGAAAGCAGGGACTTCAGTTCGAGGAAGATCCCAAATATAAAGATAATTTTGCAGATAAAGCAATAACCCTGCCCAAGTGGCATTGGCTCTGCGGTCTGATTCCGCTCATTGTTGTTGTTCTGATGCTCAATGTTCTCCCCGGAATTCTTGAAAAAGCAGGTATGGCAGAGTGGTCTTCCAGCCAGGCAATCGTTGTGGCTCTCTTTGCCGGAATCATTGTAACCTGCATTATGAACATAAAGCAGCTTAAAATTTTGCTTCCCGCAATCAGCGAAGGCGCAAACGGCTCCTTGCTGGCAATTATGAACACAGCCTGCGCAGTAGGATTTGGCTCTGTTGTAAAGGTAGTTCCCGGATTTGCACTCCTTAAAACCGCAATGCTCAATATGCCCGGCTCCATTCTTTTCTCCGAGGCTGTGGCTGTTAACGTTCTTGCAGGTGCAACCGGTTCCGCATCCGGCGGTATGTCCATTGCTCTTGCGGCACTTGGTCAGCAGTATCTCGAAAAGGCAAATGCTATCGGTCTCAATCCGGAGTATCTCCACAGAATAGCAGCCATCGCATCCGGCGGATTGGATTCTCTGCCTCACAACGGCGCAATTCTCACCCTTTTTGCAGTTTCCAACTGCACACACAAAGAGTCCTATAAAGATCTCTGCGTAGTTGTTTGCGTCATTCCCGTTGTGGTGTCTTTGATCCTCGCTTTGGTATGGGGACTCTTCATCTGATAATATCAAACAATATAAAACTCTATCCTCAATTTGTCAGGATAGAGTTTTGTTTTTATAAAAAAAGGGTATGAAAAAGCAAAGAAATGTGGTAGAATATAAAATATCACAGATGCGAAGGAGAGCTCATTATGGGCGCAGTAAAGGAATATTCAATATCCCCAATGGGGAATAAAACAATATATGATATTTTGAGAAGCATGGGGGAGTTTGTGGATGCACCTTGTGCAGGTCGCGGTGCCTGCGGAAAATGTGCTGTTTATGCTCACGGAGATATGACACCCCTCACAAAGGAAGAGAAAAAGGTTTTGTCCGATGAGGATATTTCCAATGGGATGAGGCTTTCATGTCAGGCTGTGCCTCTTGGTGAGTGCAAAGTTTCTCTCAGGCAAAAGAGCGACATGGAAGAGATGAGCGTTCTTGAGAATATGGGGGATATGTTGGTAGAACTGAAGCAGGCGATCTCCCGTGAAGGTGAAAACATTTTTTATAACGGCAAAAAGATAGCGGAAGTGCCTGCGGATAAGCCACTTATCGGGTTTGCATCGGATATCGGTACAACCACGGTTGCGGTATATTTCTATGACATTGAAAAAGGTGAGCTGCTTGCAACACGCAGCGGAGTGAACAAACAGCGGGCCTTTGGCGCAGATGTTATATCCAGAATAAATTGCTGCATTGAAGATGAAAAGGCTCTGAAAGAACTTCAAAATGCCATTGTTTCTCAGTTTAACGGTTTTATGGATAGTTTTGCAGAAGAATTCGGATGCAAAACTCAGGATATAATATGCGGTGTAATAGTGGGCAACACCACAATGCTTCACCTTTTGGAGGGGCTTTCTCCCAACGGCATAGCGGTAGCACCATTTACTCCGACATCCTTCTTCGGTTATGATATTGCGGCGGCTGATATTGGAATGAATATCCTTTCCACAGCACCGATCTATCTTGCGCCCTGCTTGTCGGCATATATCGGTGCGGATGTAACTGCAGGAATTGCGGTTTCGCCAATATGCAATAACGAGAAGCCCTGTCTCTATATCGATATCGGTACCAACGGTGAGATGGCTCTCGGCTGCAAAGATTTCACGGTTTGCTGTTCCACAGCGGCAGGACCTGCTTTTGAAGGCGCTCACATCAAATACGGAATGAGTTCCGTGCCGGGTGCGATCAACAAGGTTATCCTTGACGGAGACACCATTGAGGTGAAAACGGTTGGTGACGAAAAGCCGATAGGTATCTGCGGTTCGGGACTTATCGATGCAATTGCAGCTATGCTCAAGGTGGAAGCAATAGATGAGACCGGAAGGCTCTGCGATGACGATGAGGTGGAAGCTCCCTGGGATGGGCTTATCAGTGATGAGGGCTTTGCCATCTGCGAAGGTGTTTATATCACCGCGCAGGATGTCCGTGAAGTGCAGCTTGCCAAAGCCGCAATCGCAGCAGGAATTTCCACAATGCTGCACTACAAAGGGCTGAAATATGAGGATATAGACAAGGTCTATATTGCAGGCGGATTTGGTGCACACATAGATAAAAGAAGTGCCTGCGAGATAGGGCTTCTGCCTAAGTCGCTGGTTGAAAGAATTGTGTTTGTGGGCAATGCAGCAGGCAAAGGTGCTTCGGAATGTCTTCTCTCATCGGAGGTAAAGCGGTTTACAGAGGAGCTCACAGCCGCCTGCGAATATATAGAACTTTCCACAGATGCATTTTTCAGAGACGAGTATATAGAAATGATGATGTTCTGATTTAGATCTGCATTAAAGAAAGGAAGCAAATGGAAAATTTAACGGTACAACCAAAACAAAGAGCTATATTGGTAGGCGTTGATGTAGGCGAATTTAATGCAGAGAGCTCTATGGATGAGCTTGAAGAGCTTGCAACAACGGCAGGAGCTGAAGTAATAGCGAGAATGATCCAAAAGCGCGGAGAATACGACACCGCAACGCTTATAGGCAGCGGAAAGCTGGAAGAGCTCAAGCAGTTTGTGGGCGATGATGAGGATATCCTTCTTATATTTGACCACGAATTGGGAC
>JAFSHJ010000156.1 GCA_017440425.1 Oscillospiraceae bacterium
ACCCTTCGTGAGCTTGCAATAACGGTGGAGCGTGAGCGGCTCTCCCGTGCATCCTGACCATATGAACACAATGAGATACGAACTCCTCTTCCCAAAATTCTATCTCATTTTGTTGAGGCAGTCTTCGGACTGCCTTTTTATTGTCTATTTCTAAATACTAACTGTATAATTTTCGCTTAATATTCATGTTTGTATTGTATATTGAGGTGCAGTTTTTCTTTTTGGGAGTTAGGTCAGTCGAAATAGTTTGGTTTCGCCTGTGCGGATTCCCCGCCACCCTCTCCGTCAGCAAGCTGACACCTCTCCCATGGGGAGAGGCTTGGTGGTGCTTTCAAGAACAAAAAGGCTCTCCCTTTGGGAGAGCTCCCGACTTGTCGGGTGAGAGGGTAGACAGAATGCACTTTTTCCGCGGGAGATGCACTACACGCTTCGCAAATTTAAGAAACCGTAAACATCGGTTTCATTCTTAATTATTTTATTGTTACAGACTTTTAGTGTTGTTTATTTTCTTTTTTTGATGTATAATGTTATTATGTATAGCTATGTTTACAAATTTTATTTGATAAATTAATTGGGGGGTTCTGAAATGCCTACAGTAAGATTGCTCGCTCACACACCTGATCCCGAGACATTGGTTGCGGCAGCCGCAAAGCTTTGCTATTCCCGTTCTGATGCTGCCACGCTGATGGACGGACTCACTCCGCAGAAGACCGAAGACTTTATAAATATGCTCTCCGAGATCGGGCATGAAAGTCCCATTGAGCACATTTCCTTCACCTTTGCCATCGAGGGCGTTTCCAGAGCTTTCCTTGCGCAGATAACCCGTCACCGCCTTGCTTCCTACAGCGTTCAGAGCCAGCGCTATGTTAAAAAGGATCAGTTCGAATATATTCTCCCGCCGGAGATAGCCAAAAACGATGAGGCAAAGCAGCTCTATCTTGAAACAATGGCTTCTCTTGAGGAGACCTACCGCAAGCTTGCCGCAATGCTCACCCAGCAGCAGCTTGCCAATATCCCCGACCCCACTCCCGAGCAGCGCAAAGCCGCCGAAAAAACCGCCATTGAGGATGCCCGTTTCGTGCTCCCCAATGCCTGCGACACCAAGATGGTCGTCACCATGAACGCACGCAGCCTGCTCAACTTCTTCCGTCTGCGCTGCTGCAACCGTGCCCAATGGGAGATCCGCGAGGTTGCCCGACAGATGCTGATGCTCGTGCGTGAGGTTGCTCCCCACATCTTCGCAAAAGCAGGTCCTGCCTGCCTGAAAGGTCCCTGCCCCGAAGGCGCAAAAACCTGCGGCAAAATGGTGGAGGTCCGCAATCTCTACAAGGCAAACACCGAAGCCTGACCTCAATTTTAACTCAATTTTTCTTTTAAGGAGCCTGTTATGGGTAAGCTTTTTGTATTGGAAGGCACCGACGGCAGCGGCAAAACCACTCAATGGGAGCTGCTCCTTGACCGTCTTAATGCCGAAAACGCCTTTGGCGGTGTGAAACCCCTCACCTATCCCGACTACGACAAACCCTCTTCCACGCTGGTGAAGATGTATCTCGGCGGAGATTTCGGCAGCGATGCCAATGCGGTCAACCCCTATGCCGCATCCAGCTTTTATGCTGTGGACCGCTGCGCAAGCTGGCTCCTCGATTGGAAAGAGGACTATCTTGCGGGACAAGCTTTCCTTGCGGCTCGCTACACCACCTCCAACATCATCCACCAGATGCCGAAGCTCCCTCAAAACGAGTGGGACGGCTTCATTGAGTGGCTCTACGATTACGAATACACCCGTCTCGGGCTGCCTGCACCCGACAAGGTGATCCTGCTGGATATGCCCACCGAGGTCTCGCAGAAGCTGCTGCTTCGCAGATACGGCGGCGACAACAGCAGAAAAGACATCCACGAGCGTGACAGAAACTATATTGAGCATTGCTACAATGCCGCTCTCTATGCTGCGGAAAAGCTTGGCTGGGAGCGCATTCCCTGCGCTGTCTGCGGCTCCGACGAGCCACGCACCATCGAGGACATTGCGGCAGACGTCTATGCCGCCATCAAACGCTGACACCCACAAGAAAGGCACGAATTACTTTATGGTTCAGTTTCGAGACATTGAGCCCGACGACATTTCACAGATAAAACCGCTGCTTGAAGCGGCAGATTTTTTCGGCAACGATTATTGCCTCTCCAACATATTCAACTGGCGCTGTGCATATAATTCTCAAATTGCCTTCATCAACAACTTTTTCGTTATCAAGCTGCATCTGCCCGAGCCCGCATATCTCTTCCCTGCAGGCTTCGGCGATATCACACCCGTCATCGATGCACTCATTGCAGATGCAAAAGAATGCGGTGCCGCATTCAGGCTTGTGGGCATTGAGCCAAAGGCAAAACAGCAGCTGGAACAGCTCTTGCCCCATAAATTTGTGTTTGAAGAGCTCCGTGACAACTTCGATTACGTATATTCCCGTGAAAAGCTGGCAACTCTTGCCGGAAAGAAGCTGCACTCCAAGCGCACCAACATAAACCACTTTCTCAAAGAGGCGCCCGACTGGAGCTATGAGCCCATCACTCCCGAAAATTTGGAAGAGTGCCGCAGAATGCACAGTCAATGGCGCAGCCTGAACAACTGCTCCGACAATTCCCCATCCAACTGCGACCACTCCGGTCTTGTCAAGGAAAAATGTGCCGTGCGCAACGCCTTTGCCAACTTTTTTGAGCTTGGCATGGAGGGCGGCTTGCTCCGTGTGAACGGCAAGGTGGTTGCCTTTGCCGCAGGTGTGAGATACCGCCGCGACAGCTTTATCGTTAACATTGAGAAGGCTTTTCTCACTCCAGACGGCACCTATGCCATGATAAACAATCAATTTGCCTCTCACCTGCCGGAGGATGTGCTCTACATCAACCGTGAGGATGATTTCGGCGACCCGGGTCTTCGCAGGGCAAAGCTCTCCTACAAGCCCGATATGATGATCGAAAAATTTGCGGCCACCCTTGCCTGAGCCGCCTGCGGAGGGATATTGTTGTTTCGTTTTGCCGCAATCGATGACCTGCCTGCCCTTTGTGCAATTTGGTCCGAAGCTTTCAGCGACAGCACCGATTATATAAAAGAATTTTACCGCACCCACTTTTCTCCCGAGCTCACGCTTGTGTGTGAAGAGGACGGGCAGGTGTGCGCCATGGCCAACCTGCTGCCCTGCTCACTTTTTTCGGAAGGAAAAACCCTTCCCGCACGCTATATCTACGCGGTGGCCACCCTGAAAAGCTTTCGCGGCAGGGGCATCGGCAGCAAGCTGATGACGGCTGTCTGCGACCGCCTCACCGCAGCAAACCTCTGCGGATTTCTCTCTCCCGCAGAGAAAAGTCTCTATGATTTTTACCGACCCATCGGCTTCACCGAAGCATTTGCAGCAAAAAAGCTGCATATTTCCGCCTCTTCACGCCCAAAATGTGATTTTGAGCAGATATCAACAGAGGAGCTTCTTGCTGTGAGAAACCGCTTTTTTGCAGAAAAAGGCTGTGTTTTGTGGGAAAAACCGCAGTTTTCCGCATTCCGAAAGGATATGGAAGCGGATTCGGTGCATTTTTTTAAAATTTGCTCACAAAACGGGCACGGATATGTGGTATGCTATAAAGCAGAGGAAGTTTGGCACATCACCGAAGCTGCCGCAAACAGCGAGCTGCTCAAGGATGCTGCTGCCGCTCTCGGCGGTGCGGAGTTCACCGTTCCCTGCGCTGCTTTGGAAAGCGGCTGTTATTGGACGGGGATGACCTTCGGCAATATCTTTCCGAAAGCTGCTCCCGCCTGGCTTGGCTACGATCTAAACTGACGCAAACTCAACTTTTACGGAGGTTTTATTATGATATATCTTTTTCTTGCAAACGGATTTGAAGAAATTGAGGCACTGACCCCTGCCGACTTGCTCCGCCGTGCGGGCAAAGAGGTGGTTATCGTTGGCGTTGGCTCCAAAAACATTGTTGGTGCCCACGGCATCACCGTGACCGCCGACATCTGCACCTGCGAGCTCACTTCCGCCTCCTTTGAGGGACTTGAGATGGTAGTTCTTCCCGGCGGAATGCCCGGCGCTGCCAACCTTGCCGCATCCGACGTTGTGAACGCAGCCATCGCATATGCCGCAGAGCGCTCTCTCCCCATTGCAGCCATCTGCGCCGCTCCCGCCGTTGTTCTCGGCAGCTACGATTTTATTGCAGGCAAACGCGTCACCTGCTATCCCGGATTTGAAGGCAAGCTCTCCGCCGCCAACCCCACAGGCGCTCTTGTTGAAACAGACGGCAACATCATTACCGGAAGAGGCCCCGGCGCTGCCATGGCTTTTGCGCTTGCGTTGGTTGTCTATCTCTGCGGTGAGGATGCCGCCCAAAAACTGAAAGGATCGCTTCAGTGCTGAACAAACCACAACACTTTTCCAAACACAACTACGACATAAGAGAATACAAACGCACCATAAGGGAAAAATATAAGCAGATACGTGCAGCCATCTCTCCCGATGAGCGCAAAATTAAAACCGCGTCAATAACATCACGGCTTTATTCGCTGCGCCAATATCAAAACTGCACCACCCTGCTGGCCTACGTTTCCATCGGCACCGAGGTGGACACATTGGATATCATAACCACCGCACTTGCGGATGGCAAACGGGTCGCCGTGCCCCTTTCCATCCCCGAAACAAGGGCGATGACCTTCTATTACATCTCTTCCCCTGATGATCTTGCCCCCGGCACCTACGGTGTCCCCGAGCCCGACCCCCAAAAGCTTGAAGCGGCAGAAAACTTTTCATCCTGCCTCTGCATCGTGCCTGCGCTGGTCTACGACATTCACGGCTACCGCATGGGCTACGGCAAGGGCTATTACGACCGCTTCCTCAGCAAATTCCCCGGCTACAAGCTGGGACTTGCCTTTGATGAATGCACCTGCAGCCATCTCCCCCGTGGAAAATTTGACACTGCAGTTGACCTTATTGTAACCGACAAACGCACTATCAAGCCGTAAACCAAAGTTCAACACGGCTTTTCGGAGAATATTATGAGCGATAACAAAAACACCCCTAATGATTTTGACAGCTTTTTGGCGTATCTCCGCGGCGAAAATGCTTCGGATGCCCCCAAAAGCGCCTCCAACCAAACAGGAATAGACGATGAGGATGCCTTCAACGTGGTGAATGCCACGGCTCCGCGCAGCAGCGCACCTGCTCCCGCCGAGGAACCTGCCGCTGAAGAGCCCGTGCGTCAATATGTGCCCAAGCGTGCCGCAAGGCACACCGCACCTCAGGCTCCGGTATCCCCCTCTTCCTCCAACAAAGCTTTCATAAAGTCCTGGAAAGACATCAAGGATGACAAACCTGCGGCTGCACCCGTCATCTCCGGCCCTTCCGTCGCCATTCCCGATGAGGAGGGTGACGAAGAAGAGGAGATGGGTTTCATTGCCCGCAGAAAAAACCGTCAGAAGCGCACCCGCTTCAAGCTGCTCAAATCCATGACCTGGCTGATGATCATGCTGGTCATCTCTGTCTTCCTCTCTATTTTTATTGTTGAGAGCTGCGGCGATGTTTTTGGCTATAACATGGACAGCGAAGACGTTACCTTTGTTGTTTTTGACAACGACACTCCCGAGCTTATTGCGAAACGTCTCTCCGACAAGGGCATAATCCAGCAGGAGATCACCTTTAAGTTTTATGCAAAGTTCAAGGAGATCACCGACGGTTTCTCCCCCGGAACCTACACCCTCAACCCCGATATGAGCTACGACGAGATCCTTGCCATCACCCGCAAGGTCACCACCAACGAAAAAGAGGTGGTCAAGATCACCTTCCGTGAAGGTCTCACCGCCTATGAAGTTGCCGAGCTGCTTGAAGAGAACAGAGTTTGCAGCGCCGAGAGCTTCCTTGAGACACTTGAGACCGAAGACTTCAGCTATGCCTTTATGAGAGGAATTCCCAAAAACGATCCTCTGCGTTTCCGCAGGCTGGAGGGCTATCTCTTCCCCGATACCTACGATTTTTACGTTGGCGAAAACACGGTCTCCGTTGCCAAAAAGTTCTTCAACAACTTCAACAACAAGATAACTGCCTCCATGTATGAAAAGATGGAAGAGCAGGATATCTCCCTTGATGAGCTGGTCACCCTTGCCTCCATCATTCAGAAAGAGGCAGGCCGTGCCAAAGAGATGTACCGTGTTTCCTCCGTTTTCCGCAACCGACTCAACTCCAACGGCGGCTTCCCGCTGCTGCAGTCCGACACCACCACCAACTACATTGAAGAGTGGATCAAACCCTTCCTGGATGCGGAAAACCCCGAACTCATTGCTGCTTACGACACCTATTCCACCTACGGACTCCCCTCCGGACCCATCTGCAACCCCGGCATCAATGCTCTGCGTGCCGCTCTTGACCCCGCAGAGACTCCCTACTATTTCTTCCTCAGTGATGCCATGGGCAAATACTACTACGCAAGAAACTATAACGAGCACCAGAACAATGCCTTTATTGCCGCAAAGGTGGGCGACGGAACCGTGACCGGTATCGGCGTTGGCAAAGACGATTGATGCGCTTGAAGCTTTGAAAGGAACAATATGACTGCAACTGCTAATTTCCCCGAACTGCTCGCTCCTGCGGGAGACAGAGCCCGTCTTGAATCTGCCGTACGTTTCGGCGCCGATGCTGTATATCTTGGCGGAAAGACACTCGGTATGCGCTGCGCTCCCGAGAACTTCTCCCCCGAAGAGCTGATCTCCGCCGTGGATTTCTGCCACAAGCACGGTGTAAAGGTCTATCTCACCTGCAACACACTCCCCTCCTGCGAGGATGTGGACGGTCTTGACGAATATTTTGAAAGCGTAAAAGCCGCCAACGTTGATGCAATGATTATTGCTGATGTGGGTGTGTTTTTCGCCGCAAGACGTGCCCTCCCCGATATGGAGATACATATTTCCACCCAGGCAGGCATTGTCAACCATCTCACCGCCCGTGAGTTTTACAATCTGGGCGCAAAGAGAGTTGTGCTTGCCCGTGAGCTCTCCCTTGACGAAATAAAGCGCATCCGTGACGAAACTCCTCCCGAGCTTGAGATCGAGACCTTTGTTCACGGCGCAATGTGCGTTTCCTTCTCCGGACGCTGTCTGCTCTCCTCCTATATTGCGGGCCGCGGACGTGAATCCAACCGTGGAGGCTGCGCTCAGCCCTGCCGCTGGAGCTACACCCTCACCGAGGTCAAACGTCCCGATGAACACTATCCCATCATCGAAGAGGATCACGGCACCTACATTCTCAATGCCAAGGATCTCTGCATGATGGAGCATCTGGACAAGCTTATGCGTGCCGGCATCAACAGCTTTAAAATTGAGGGTCGTGCCAAATCCGAATATTACACCGCCATCATCACCAACGCCTATCGCTCGGCTCTGGATCTGCTGAAAAAAGACCCCGACAACTACGCTCCCGAGCAATGGATGCTGGATGAGACCCTCAAGATAAGCCACCGTGAATACTGCACCGGTTTCTATTTCGGTCAGCCCGACAACATTCAGCGCACCGCCGGCTACATCCGTGAATACGACGTTGTTGCCAAGGTTGCCGGTTGGGAAGACGGTCTTCTCCGCTGCACCGAGCTCAACCGATTCTCTGTGGGAGATACCGTGGAGATCGTTGAAAAGGGTCAGCCGCCCGTGATTTTCCGCATTGACGAGATGTTTGACGAAGAGAAACAGCCCCTTGACGTTGCCCGTCACCCCGAAATGACTGTCTATCTCCGTTCCGACCGTGCTTTTACGGAAGGTTCCATGATAAGAAAAAAGCTTTGATTTAAACCAAAAGCACCTGCGAATTTATGCCGCAGGTGCTTCTTTTGTTTTGCAAAGCACCCGTCCGCGCCGCCCGTACCGCGAAGGGAGCCCACGGCCTTGCCGTGGCAGCGTTGTAAACGCTGAGGTCGCAATGCGACCGCTCCCTTCGCGGTGCGGTCGGCGCATTGCAGACACTTACGCAGCAAAAAACAAATGCCCGATCTAATCGATCGGACATTCATTTCTCCCAACTTGTGCAGTTGTGTTAGTCGATTCTCTCATCGCCCCAGAAGAACAGCGCAACTGTTCCCGGACCTGTGTGACTTCCTATGGTGGTACCGATATCGTAAATTTCAACCTTGCCGTTAAGTTTGGGGAACTTCTTCTCAACCATCTCTGCCACGCATTTAGCATCCTCATAGCAGGCAGAGTTGGAGATATAGCATTTTCCGCTGTAGTTTTCTCCGCCTTCGGCATGCTGCTCCATGCGCTTGACGATCTCGTTTATAACTCTCTTTTTGCCGGGCACCTTTGCACGGGGGATAAGTCTGCCCAGATTATCCATGTTGAGCAGCGGACAAATGCCAAGAATTCCACCGATGGTTCCTGCGGTTTTGGAAACTCTTCCGCCCTTGATGTAGAAGGTGAGATCGGTGGAGAAGAACCAGTGGTGCATCTTCAGCTTGTTGGCTTCGATCCATGCATAGAGCTCGTCGATGCTCATGCCGGAATCTCTCAGCTCTGCAAGTTTATCCACCATAAGACCAGCGCCGGAAGAAGCTGCCAGCGAATCCACAACGTAAATTTTGCGGTCGGGATATCTCTCTGCGGCAATTGCAGCAGCATTGCGGGCAGAGTTGTAGCTTCCGGAAAGACCGGAGGAAAGGGTGATGTGGATGATGTCTCTGCCCTCTTCCAAAAACTTGGTGAAGAAGGTGAGATATTCGCTGATGTTGACCTGCGCTGTGGCTGTGTCTGCACCGTTAACCATTTTTTGATAAAACTCGCTCAGCGGCATTGTCTGACCAAGGTCATCATCATACTGGACACCGTCCAAAAAATAATGGAAGCATATATATTCAACATTGATCTTCTCAAAATGTTCCTTTGTAAGGTCGGATGTGGAGCAGCAGCTCAATACATAATTGCTCATTTAAAATTACTCCTCGCGTGGCGTATTTTTTCTTTTGCTATATTAAATAATACCCTAATATGCTTTGTAATTAAACCTATTCTTGACCAAAGCTTATCTACAAAACAAAAATCGGCAGTAGAATCTTCAAAAATGCGATTCTACTGCCGGGAGAGTTGCCTTTTTATGGCTTTTCACTTGTTTTTTCTGAAGCATTTGAAGCCTTTTTTAATTTTGAAGCTGAAATAAACGATAAGTTCTGCGGGAACCAGCACCAACAGCAGCTTCCAGGGGCTGTATCGGAAGAACACCAAAAATGCTATCAAAAACAGGCTGAGCACCAGCGCCATCACGATCCACACGTTATAGCGCTTGTCATCGTTCCACACGCAGTTGAGCACCAACAGCGTGATAAGTGTTGCGGGAATTGCGGTCAGGAAGATTATGTATATGGTGTAATCCAGCATCCAAAAGATGACAAACAGCAGCAGCGCCAGAGTCCATATTCCCAATATCGCAACCAGCGTCACCATGCCTGCGCTGAAATGGCGCTCTCGGTGGCGCTTGTTTGCCTCCTCCCTCTGCTCATCCTGAGATTTCCAGCTGTCGTGTGAGGTTATCATATAGTCCACGGTGACACCGAAAATATCCGCCATTGTTTTGATCACGGAAACATCCGGCACGGCCTCACCGCGCTCCCATTTGGAGACGGACTTATCCGAATAATTTATCTTCTCTGCCAAATCCAGCTGGGTCATATTGGCTTTTGTGCGCAAATTTATCAGGTTGCTTGCAAAAATCAGCTTCATGTCTTCCATTAAATAATCTGCTGCTCCTTATATAAAAACTGTTCAGTCACTTCCCCATAATAAATATTATAACAAATTTTTGTTAACAACAAAAGGGGATTATATTACAAAAATTCTTTTTTCAACCTTTTAATTGTATCAAAATCCTCCTTTTTTGCAACAATTCTTCCCGTTTTTGCTTTTGAAAATATTTTTTCGGACAAATGTTTAATTCGCTCCGTTTTTGTGTTATAATGAACTGGAAATTTGGGAACATCCTAATGTGAGGAATAATACTATGAAAAAAATTCAGCAATGTTTAAACGGACAGCACTCCACAAACCATATTTTGCCGTTCTTTTGGCAGCACGGCGAAGAACACCACATTCTTACCGAGGAAATTGAAGCCATTCAAAACTGCGGCTTGACCGAATTCTGCGTTGAAAGCCGCACTCATATGCAGTTTGGCGAGGAAAAATGGTGGGAAGCTTTCGGTTTTATCCTTGAAGAGGCCAAAAAACGCAATATGCGCGTGTGGCTTTTGGATGACAAACGCTTCCCCACGGGATATTCAAACAACTACATTGCCTCTCATCCCGAGCTCCGTAAGATCTCTCTCCGATATGTTTACCGTGATTTTGCAGGTCCGCAAAACGGCACCGCTCTTCTGCCACCTCTGCTTGATGCGGACGATGAGGAACAATTCATCTCCATTGCTGCATTTAAGCGCACCAAGGAAGGCAACATTCTTGAAGGAGATGGCATTCAGCTCATTCAGAACCTGAAAGACGGTCTCATCTGGTGGGATATTCCCGAGGGAATATGGCGCGTCTGCTATGTTATCCGCACCCGCCACGCCTCTAACGAGCGCAAGGCAAACTATCTTGACGTTATGTCCCCCGAATCCAGCAAGGCAATTCTCAAAGCGGTTTACGAACCCCACTATGAGCATTTTTCGGAATATTTCGGCAACACCTTCGTGGGCTTCTTCTCCGATGAGCCCAGCTTCGCCAATGACACCGCCAACTATTACTCTCATCTTGGCAAAGAGGAGATGCTCGTCCCCTGGAACGACGATATTCCTGCCATTCTTGCAGAGAAGGCGGGTCGCTCCAAAGAGGAGATGCTTGCTCTTCTGCCCGCTCTTTGGCACGAGATCGAGGGTCGTACCTCCCTTGTCCGTGAGACCTATATGGAAGCTGCCACGGAAGCCTACAGCAAAAACTTCTGCAGCATGCTGGGAGATTGGTGCCGTGAGCGCAACGTAATGTATGTCGGTCACATCATTGAGGATATGAACGCACACCAGCGCCTGGGTGCCGGCGGCGGACACTTTTTCCGTGCTTTGGACGGTCAGGATATGGCAGGCATCGATATTGTTCTGCACCAGATAATTCCCGGTCACCCCGATCTTTCCCACGCCGCCCGTTTGGATTCTCCCACAGCAGATCCCGCCTTTTTCCGCTACACCCTGCCCAAACTGGGCGCATCCCACGCTCACATTCAACCCCTCAAAAAGGGACGCGCCATGTGTGAGATATTCGGTGCTTTCGGTTGGGCGACCGGCATTCCCGCAATGAAATATATGTCCGACCTTATGCTGGTGTGTGGAATAAACCACTTTGTTCCCCACGCATTTACCCCAAAAT
Organism: Oscillospiraceae bacterium; assembly: GCA_017440425.1. GTDB lineage: Bacteria > Bacillota > Clostridia > Oscillospirales > Ruminococcaceae > SIG526. The sequence goes on from JAFSHJ010000156.1 coordinate 11,359, forward strand.
ATCCTGACCCCGACTGTCCTCCCCACTTTTATGCGAGAGGCAACAACCATCAGTTCAAGCTGTTCGGTCAGCTTATGGGATATATGCAGCGTGTGACCCACGCACTTACCGACGGCATCCATCAGGCCGATGTGGCTGTCTATTACAACGCAGAAGCCGAGTGGTCCGGCGGCAAAAATATGCTGCAGCAGGAAGTCTGCAAGGTGCTGACACGCCGTCAGATAGATTTCGACATCATTCCGCAGGATACGGTTTGCACCGCCGCCTCTGTTGCGGAGGGCAAGCTTCTTGTCAACGATGAGAGCTACAGCGCTCTGGTCGTCCCCTACAGCCAATATCTGCCCGAAAAGGTGATCGCCGCCATCGGTGCTTTGGCTGACAGCGGTCTCACCGTGCTGTTTGCGGATGCTCTTCCCGACTGCACCTCCGAGCAGCGCCCATTGGGAGATACTCTTGCCAACTGCAGCGCAGTTCCCCTCTGTGAGCTCACCGCTCTGCTTGAAAAACAGAACATCCGCGGAATAACTCCTGCCTGCGACACTCCCTTCCTCCGTTTTTATCACATCAATCGTAACGGCACGGATATGTTTATGCTGTGGAACGAGGATATCTTCAGCGAGATAGACACCCAAATCACCTTCCCTGCAGAGGGTTGTGCAAGCTTTTACGATGCCTGGAACAACCGCCGATATGCCGCCGCACAAAAAGGCAGCACCGTCCGCATTAGGCTTGCCCCCTCCGAATCCATCATCCTCACCTTCAGCGGCAGCTGTGACGAGCTTGCGGAGTTTGACTACCGCGACACCGCCCTCACCGCCCTGGAGCTTGATTGGAAGGTTTCTCTGCGCACCGCAAAAGAGACTGAATTCACACCTCTCCCCAACGCAGCTCTCGGCAACCTTGCACCCTTGCTGCCCAATTTCAGCGGTGTGATCAGATATGAAGCCGTTCTTGATTTAGAGAATGCGGATGATATCTCTGTTATTGCCCTCGGCAACATCGGTGAGACAGCAGAGCTCACCCTCAACGGTGAATATTGCGGTTCCATTGTCTGCAAACCCTACCGCTTTGAGGTTGGCGGCAAGCTCAAAAAGGGCAAAAACACCCTCTGCATCGATGTCTGTGCCAACCTTGCCTACCGTGAACGCGACAAATTCTCCACTTATATCCCGCTCCCGCCCATGGGACTCTTTGGTCCTATCTCCCTCGGATGAGCTTATTAAAATTAAAAGACCGTGTGACACCAAGTCACACGGTCACTTTTTATATATTCACTTTATAATATCAGTCCAGACAGATAGTTTCACCGGGATGAATGGTGTAGGACTGCAGATCGGCGTTATACGGCACCGACCGACGGACAAAATGCAGGGTGTGGCAGGTGGGATTACAGATCATTTTTCCGTTGGCACTGTAGATTAGTCTGCGATAGGCCTCAACATAGTCATATATCTCGATGTTTGTAGCATACCAAATGTCATCCCGACCTCCGATGTAATCGCAGAAATCCTCCAGCAGCTGCCAGTTGTCATGGAATTCAAACTCGTAGCTGTGACCGAACACATAGAACAACAGAGCATCCACTCCGTTGTCGCCCTCAACAAACTGCTTTGCAAATTCCATAAATTTTGGGTGTCCGTGAGCACAGGTGCCTTCCAGACGCAGCCAATCTGTGGGGATCTGAAAGCTCAGAGAACTGAGGTTGGTTCTGGCATAGGCCACACCGCACTGCTTCAGACATTCCACTACTTGATCGTTGGTCGGTCCATAGGGATAGGCCATACCGCGCACCATACAGCCATAGTCCTCCTCCAGATCCAGACGATTCTGCAGGATTTCATATGTAAGCCGCGGCGGCGGTGTCTGCGGCAGGAATGGATGCGTCAGGCTGTGGAGTGCCACTTCCATGCCGCTGTCGGTGTATAGGGCTTTGCACTGCTCGCGGGTCAGATTGCGGTGGATAAAACCCTCGGGGAAGGTGGTGCCCTCCGGTGGAAACAGTCCGCTGCTGATGTTGAATGTACCCTTGATGCCGTGCCGCTTCATAATTTCGATCATGCGGATGTCCTGCTCTTTGCCGTCATCGTAACTCAGCGTCAGGGCTTTTTGCCTTCCCTCGGGAAAGCGCATGAAAATTTCAGAAATTTCAAACATGGATGAGCTCCTTTCTGTTTTGAAAAGCACTCGCACACAGTTCTTTTTATATATCCACTTTTACAACGTCGTCGTATACTGCACGGTAGGCGGAGGATATCTGCCTATCCAGGTGATAGCTGCCGAAATACCAGCGTTTGAAGCGCATCCGCTCCGAGAGCACCTGCAAAAAGATGTGCAGGTGGTTCATATCCTCGCTGTTGCCGATGATGCTGCCGCGGATGAGCATGGGACAATCGTGGGTGACCACCAGATCCACCTCGTCGCCCTGCGCCTTGATGTTTGCCTTTGTCCTCTCCATATCCTCTTCTGTGGGCAGACGGGAAATTGTGCCCTCTGTGAGCTCGGTGTTTTCGATGTATTCACCTATTCCGCCGCCAAATGCAAGCACCTTTTTGCCCTCTATCTCATATATATTGCCCCTCTTGAGCATAATGAGGTTGCCGTAAATTATCTTTCCCTCGCCGCCGAAAACCTCGGAATCGGGATATTCGTCGAAGGCTTTATAGTTTTCGTGAGCACCCTCCACAAAAAGCACCTTATATTTCTTTTTGCCTATTTTTTTTATTATCTGGTTTTCCGCACGTCCTCCGTCCCACAAAAAACCGAAGTCTCCGCAAATTATGAGGGTATCGCCTTTTTTCAGCTTCCTCATCTCTGCCGACCTGAATTTTTCGTATTCGCCGTGAAAATCACCGGTAATGTATATCATAGCTGCTCCTTAATCCCATCTTGTTTCATCGCACAAACAACTGTTATAAATAATTATACACTCTAACGGCGATTATGTAAATACGAAAATATTTAACAATAATTATGCCACAAAGCTGTTCACCACAAGTCCGGTTATTCCCGGCAGCCCCAAAAACACCGATGTTATGAGGTTATACAAATTGAGCGGTATGACTATGCCCGTATATGCCGACAGCATATTCAGCACCACCAGCGTGCCCAACCCCGGCACAGACATATAAAACAGCGCCGCAAGCTTTTTCTTGCCCTTAAAACAGTATCTCAAAATTATCAGCACCGCTGCCGCCATAAGTATCCACAAAACCGTTGCCGCCATAACTCTCCTCCGCATCACGTCTTTTGTTATAATATATTCCTGCCTGTCCCTTGCTATTCTCGTTTTGCGGGCAAATTTCAGCAGAGGCATGCCGAAAGCTGCCGCAACAAAAAACCGACACGGAAATGCATCCGTATCGGCTTTTGATATAACCTGAATTTTTTTATTTGATAACGCCTTTAAGGTGTTTCATCTCTTTATAGAGCAGCTGTAATCTGGGATATATGCGTTTATAGATGTGGGAATAGAGCTTCTCATATTTTTTGTGTGCTGCCATATTCGGCTTAAAGCAGGCTTTATAATGCACCATGCTTTGGATGGCTTCCTCGAAGCTTTTGAATTCTCCGATGCCCACAAATGCCGCTATTGCGCAGCCAAGACCCGATGCCTCGTGGGTTTGGATGCGTTTTATGGGTTTGCCGAACATATCCGCTGTGAGCTGGCAGATGGTATCGTTTTTGGCACCGCCGCCCGACACGGTTATCTCCTTGACCCTTATTCCGGAGCGGCTCTCCATTGTCTTTATGCCGCGCATAAGATCAAAGTTGATGCCCTCTATTATTGCACGGTAGATGTGCTTTTTGGTGTGTTGGTCGGTAAAGCCGATGATGGAGCCTCTTGCCTCCGGCCTTTTCAGCTCTGCGCCCCAATAGGGCTGCAGAATGAGTCCGTCGGCGCCGATGGGGGTCTCATCCAGCATCTTGTTGAGATACTGTTCAACGGATATTCCAAGTGCTGCCGCTTCGGCCCTTGTCTCGCCTGCAAGCTCGTTGATGAACCACTCGATCATCCAATATCCTCGGTAAACCTGTATCTCCGGGTTATAGAGATTTGGCACAACTGCGGGATATGCGGGCAAAAACAGCTGCGGCTCCACATATTTTGATGTGACCAGCTGAATAGATGCAGCCGTGCCGAAGCTGATGCTTGCCTTATCCGACGTGATACAGCCGGTGCCAAGGCTTTCGCAGCCCTTATCCGATCCGGATGCTATTACCGGAATTCCTTCCGGAATGCCCGTTTTTTCCGCTGCCGCCGCAGTTATTCTGCCAAGCACGCTGCAAGGCTCTTTAAGCTTTGGCATTTTTTCTTTTTCTGTCTCAAAAACCGGATATTTAACATGGTTTCTGCCCATCCAGCGTTTATTCTTGAAATCGAAGGGGATGTGTCCCGCCTGACTTGCCACAGAATCCAGCGCATTGTCGGTGAGCAGATAGTTCATATATGCGGACAGCGGAAGATATTTGTGGGTCTTTGCCCATATCTCCGGCTCGTTTTCTCTTATCCAGTTGGCTTTGGTGATCTTCCGCTGCTGGTCCGCAAACTCGGTCATTCCCACAAGCTGAAACGCTGCAGAGGATGTGACCGGCAGGGGATCTTCGCATTTTGCCTCACGCTGGTCATACCACATTATAATGGGGCGCAGCGGCTTCATCCCGGCATCAACACAGACGTAGGTATCTCTTATTGTTGTGACGGACACTGCTTTTATATCTTTCCATATCTCTTGGTTTTCTGCTTTGAGCTGAAGACTTGCGCTATACATTGCGTTGCTGAAAGCTTCCGCCTCCTGCTCCGCATAGCCAAACTTCTCCACAATGTGCGGAGGATATTTGACCACAACCTTGCCTGCAATATCTCCCGTTTTATTGAACAGCAGCGCTCTCAGGCTTTGTGTTCCGCAATCAAACGCAAGCACCAATGGGGAGCTCATTCATCATCACTTCCATCTAACAGATACTTATATTATACAATCTTTCCTCATTTCCCGTCAAGTTTCTGCCGTTTTCTTTAGCTTTCTGCCGCCAATAATTTACCGTTAATTCACATTGTCTTTTTCTCTTTTTTAGCCTCTGCCTGTGCCTGATATTTTTTGCCCACGTTTATATCCGACCGATAGTTTGCGCCGTGCACTATGGTTTTGGAACCAAACCTCTCCCTTATGGAGTCCACGGCTTTATCCAGCTTTCTGGCTTTTTCCTTTTTTTCGTCCGCAAAAAGTCCCTGCTGCACGCACTCGTCTCTGTCGATATCGTTCAGCGCTATTCCCAAAAGCCGCAGCGGTGTCTTTTTGTCCCACAGTTCTTCAAAGAGCGCCACCGCCTCTTTATATATCTCCCCCGTTATATCGGTGGATTCATCCAGCTTGTGCTGGTGAGATCTATTTTTGAAGTCGTTGGCTCTTATTGAGACTGAGACGCAATAAGCACACACGCCGTCGGCACGCATTCTTGTGCTGACACTATCTGCAAGTGCCAACAGTATGCTTTTCGCCTGCTCGGTATCGGTGACGTCCTCCTCCAGCGTTGTGGATACGCTATAGCCTTTTGCCTCTTCCTTTTTGTCCGACACGGGGGTATCGTC